>PKYX01000518.1:14528-24233 GCA_003132825.1 Acidobacteriaceae bacterium | reverse complement strand
CGGCGGCGTCCAGTTCGATCACATGCGCGTACTCGGCACCGGGATCGCTGTATAGGCCCTCGATCAGCCCGGCGGCGGTCTTGTGGTCCAACCCGCGGCGGGCCACGAGGAATTCGACCGCCCGCTCGTCCGGGGCGACGATTCCGGTANNATGGTGGCGCGCTCGTCGATGCTCAGTTCTTCGATCGCCTCGCCCGCATATTCGATCACCTTGGCCAGCGCTTTGCCGCTCTTCACGTAATCGAGCGCCAGGATTTTCAGCATGAAGTCCTTGGCGGTGACGTTCGGATGCCGGCGTCCGCGCAGGATGATCTTCAGCGACTCCGGCACCCGCACCCGCACATCTTTGGTGATCCAGGAATTGAAAACGTCTGTGGTGCCGATTCCGAAGGCCACGCAGCCAATCGCACCGGAATGCGGGGTGTGGGAATCGGAGCCGACGATCAGCTGACCGGGCAGGGCATAGCTCTCGAGAACCACGGAATGGCAGATGCCCTCGGCGCCCTTGCGGTCTTTCAGCTCGCCGTGCAGGCGGATGCCGCGCTGCCTGGCGAAGTCCTCCTGCTTCAGTTTGAGCTGGGTGGCCAGGTCGAGCAGGCCCATTTTGCGCTTCTGCTCGGAGAGAACCTCGTCGAGAAAGGTCAGGTGGTCGCGAAAAAAAACAATGGACGAAGGATCATTCGCGGGAGCGTCGCGGCCGACCAGTTGATCGAAGAAGATGGCGGCCATGGGGGTGACGTATTCGTGGCTGAACCGCAGATCGGTGCGGGCAAAGCCAGCGTCGCCTGGCTTGACCGCCGCGACCCCCACGCCGGTCGGGCCCGCCCCGGGCGAAGCCGACGGGGCATCCGTCGCCCCACTAGAGCGCACCAGGTGAGCGGCAAAAATCTTCTCCGCCAGGGTCATGGGACGCGGGGCGGTTTCGATGGGCGGCAGGAACGCTTTGCCCTGCATGCGCGCGACGTTGAAATTGAACAGGCCGCCATATTCAATGATCTGCCGGGTGATTTCATCTTCGCCCTGGGTAAACTCGGCGAGGGGAATCTCCTTGCCGGCGCGGATGCTGTCGATGAGCGAGAAATCGGTCGAAGTCAGCACACCGAGGTTCTGGCAGTTCTGCCGGTAAATGCGCTCAATGTTCTCCGCGATGACGATCTTGATGCCGGCGCACAGCTCGGCATAGGGAGACTGCTCGCGGCTGGATCCTTTTCCTCGCCGCTTGCCGCTCACCGCGGCCACGAATCCACCGCGTTTCACATCGCCACGCTGAATGGGTATTTCAGTCCCGCACTTGAGGCCGGTGTAGGGGAACTCGCCCAAAGTCTGATCAAAGAAGAAGCAGATGTGCGCCGGCGTGATCTCGTCGGTCGAAATGTCATCCCGCAGTTTGGGATTGTGGGCGGGATTCTGGGTGTCCCACGGGAGGTCTTCCCCCCCCAATTGGCGGCGGATGAGCGCGGGATCCTCGGTCAGGAAAAGAATGCGGCCAGGCAGGCGCACCCGGTCGGGCAGTCTTTCGAGCTTGCGTTCGAGCAGTGCCTGGATCACAGTTTGGCTCCCAGAGACCCCATTTGTAACATTGTAGTCCCCGGGGTGCGGAGGCGGCAGCGAAAACCTGGTCTCGGAGTGGCCCTTATTGCTGCTTTCAGCTTGGAAGGCCTCGATTGGCGAATCGGGATAGCCGCCCGGGGGGGCAGTTAGGGTAAGAAACGCAAACTGGCCCGGGGACGCTCCCGCCATTGCCTGAGCTAGGCCAGGGGATTTCAGTTAGCTATGAGCTATAGGATGGGTAGCGCCTGAGTTCCCCCGGCGAGCTGCGCGCGAGCCGCGCGATGCGCGGCGATAAAACATCCGACTAGTGATGGGCGTGCATTCGATCGTATTTCTGGCCGGCATCGATCGCCACCGTGAGCCGGTTTTCTTTCGGCGCGAGTGGACAGGTGGCGTACGGAGTCACCGAGCAGGGCGGACTGTAGGCGCGGTTAAAATCCAGCACAACCTTGCCATTCACCACCGGGTCGGTATCGAGGAAGCGGCCGCCGGGATAGGTCTCGGTCTTGCTGGTCAGATCATTGAGAACAAAAAACAATCCCTTGGCGGGATCGCCGCCCAAGTCGGTGAGTTCGAGCGAATGGCCGTTCAGGTTGAACTGCACCTTGCCCGCCACCGGAGTCGGCGTCACGTCTCCGAGCACGTCGGGGACATCGACCGTGGGCTTCCCGTCTGCAGGCACCCAGGTCGCGGTGACCCGATAGTTCAGGTCGAGCGGATAAAACTCCGGCCCGGGGTAGGCCCGCACCGCCGGGCTGTTGAGGTCCTTGACCCGAATTCCGATGCGCGCTCCGCGCACAATCACTTTCATTCGCAGTCCGCCTAACTCGACCCAGATGGCCGCTCCGGAAGCGTCGGACGGCAGCTGGGTTGTGCCTATGGGTCGGCCCGCGATAGTGGCGTTCACGCCCGGCGCGAACTTGACGGTCACGTCGTGGCCCTTACCGTCGAGAACAAAGGAGCCCGCTTGCGCGGGAGCCGAATCTGGAGGCAGCACGATGGCATTGCCCGGGTCCGTTCCGAAACTGTTCTCTCCGGCTTTGAGCCAGAACAAGCCAGCGAGCGGCAGCCAGTTCTGCTTGAGGTCTTTGACGAGTTCGGTTTTCCATTGCTCGAATGACCGCCGATAGGCAGCCTCCGGGAGGGATTGCGCCTCGGCCACTGCCGCGAGAAGAAGGAGCAACCCCGGCACCGCGACCGATCGCAAGGCGGTTCTTCTTATCGATCTCATCTGGCCGTTATCGCATCGATCTCTTGTCGCATCGATCGCTTATCGCGTCGGTCTCTTATCAGGTCGATCGGTCGCGCTTATCGCTGGCGCCTTACCGATCGCGCTCCCTCGGGTCCGCCATCGGCTCGAGGCCGCGGCCCGCGAAGATCTCCTGAAACTCGTGCAGGAGCGCTTCGTGCAACCGCCGGTTTGAAGCCAGGGTTTCCCGGCTGTTGATCTGAAAAGCTCCGCCCTGAAAGTCCGTGACTCGGCCGCCGGCTTCTTCGACCAGCAGCACTCCGGCCGCAGTATCCCAGGGATTGAGATTGAACTCCCAGAAGCCATCGAGGCGCCCCGAGGCCACGTAACACAAGTCGAGCGCCGCCGAGCCGGCGCGGCGCACGCCATGGGTACGCAGAGTGATCTGATGATAGAAATAAATATTGGGATTCTTATGGCGCTTGTGGCTGGGAAAACCGGTTGCCACGAGCCCTTCTGCCAGCTTCCCGGTTGAGGAAACCCGAATTGGCTCCTGGTTGAGGTAAGCGCCGCTTCCCTGCTCGGCGGCGAACATTTCCTGGCGCGTGGGATCGTACACCACGCCGGCGATGCGGCGGCCCTTATGCTCGAGCGCCATCGAAACGCAGAAGACCGGGAAGCCGTGCGCGAAGTTGGTGGTCCCGTCGAGCGGGTCCACGTACCAGCGGTAGTCGCTGCCGGTATCGACCAGCCCTTCTTCTTCTCCCAAGATGTCGTGCCCGGGCCACAGCGCGCCGATGCGTTCGCGGATCAGTTTTTCCGACGCACGGTCGGCGACGGTGACCAGGTCCGCCTCGCCCTTGTATTCGATTTTGACGTGCTGCCGAAAATAGCCCATTAGCAGCGCGCCGGCTTCGCGGGCGATCTCCGCCATGGCGGGGACGAAGTCGTGGTGATTGGACTCGGCTGAGGTCACCTGCAATTGCTCCTCGCTTCTGGCGGCTGGCCGCGCCGGGGTCGCTCCCGCCAAACGCCGCTAAGAGCTTGCGGGCCGCTTTCCACCATCTTCTTCAATGTAGAGAATGTTGCGCTTGAAGATGAACAGGTTGGGCTGATCATCCCGAGTCAGGCGGACCATGTCCTTATCGTAATATTCCAGCCATCCTCGCACCGTCTCGCCATCTTCCAGTTTGATGGTCACTCGGGTTTGCTTCTCTCCCAGGGACTTCAGATACGCGGCCTCCTGCGAGGTCTCGGCCGCGGGCGGAGTCCTCGCTTTGCGCACGGAATCCGGAGCTCCGCGGTCGTTAAATGGCATAGAGCCATTCTACACGGGAGCACAGGGCGCGAAAACGAGCGACAGGCAAAAAAAGGGGGAGAGCTCGCGCCCTCCCCGGCAACAAGAGTCTTAGGGCCCCCGCGGACTTGCGGGGACCGTCGAACTGCTAGAACGTAAACCCAAACCCGGCCCGGGCGCTGAACGGCGCCACGAAGGTCAGCGGTACGTGGTTGTTAAAGTCCTGGTTCAGAACGCCAAAGGAGAGATCCACGTCCTGGGTGCTGAGAATGGATCGTTTCGTGTTGGCAAGGTTGAAGGCATCGAATTCGAATTTGAGCTGCTTTCTCTCTCCGAACTTGATGGGATACTCCAGGTGCGCGCTCACCGTGCCGGTCACCGGGGAGAAACCCAGGTTGCCCCGGCCAAACAGGGGAACTTCTCCAGCATTTCCGTAGATTTGCTGCGCCGCCAGAGTGGTGAGAGGCACGCCGGATTCAATGCTCACGGCTGAGCCGAGAACCAGGTTCTTGGCGAAGCCGGTGGCAATCGTGTAGCTCGGGAAGACGTTCAGCACGTACTTGCGGTCGGTGTTCAGAGGACCGAGCCCGAGCTGCTGTCCGAGCAGGCCCAGATCCCCATCGGTCAGATCAAACAGAGAGCTGATGCCGGGGTCGCTCTGATTATTGTCGTTGCGGAAGGCCCCTTCGTAATTGCCGTACAGGCGGCCAACCCGGAAATTAGAGCGGAGTTCCCAGTTGTTGCCGAAGGACTTGTTTACCTCGAATTCGACGGCCTGGTATTGGCGCGAGGGATTGGGATAAAGACCCGGGTGGCAATACGCGCAACCGTTGGGGAAATACTCGCCGCCGAATAGCGCTGCTGGGTCGGTATTCAGCTTTCCATTGACCGCCGGGAAGCAGGCAGCGCCTTGGAGCACGCCGAAGGTGTTATACATCGACCCGGAAGTGAACGGGGTGATGGTACCGTTGGCGTCGAAACATCCAGCCGGCGCGTTGGCATTGGCATTGGCCGGGTTGGTTGGCATCCAGGTGATCTCGTTCGGGGTAACGAAGATCGACTGTTGCGCGTTGGGATTACCGATCACGTAGGAATAGGACCCTCCGTTGAAGGCCAGAGCAGTCAACTGCTCGACCGACTCGCCGACCTCGTCTTCGACCACGCGCTTCATGCGGCGGTCCACGTAACGCGCGCTGGCAAAGAAGCCGCCCGAGAATTGGTGCTCGGCGCCGACCACGAATTCGTCGTTATATTCCATGCGTATGCCGGGGGTGAAAGGTTCCCCGCCGGACTGGATTTCGATGCTCGCGGGTGAGGCAATCCCGCCCGCGGCACCGTTTAGCAAGTGAGCCGCATCGGGCTGGAAATTCACCGTGCCGAACGAATTCAGGGTGACCATTCCATTGGCACCGGAGGGGGGCGCCCAGTATTCGTTGAGGTTATCGTCTTCGCTGCTGAGTTCGCGCACCGCCATGTCCAAGGGCAGCACGAAGGCCAAGCGGGCAAAGTTCACATAGATCTTCGACTTACGATCGCCCGTGGGATCGACGATGAAGCCGATGCGCGGCGACCATTGGTCGTTGAAGAACGCACGCGCCGCAGTGCCGGTCAGGCGTTGCTGTTCCCAACGCAGGCCGAGATTCAGGGTCGCGTATTTGCTCAGCTCCCAAGAGTCGTTGAGATAAGAGGCGTTGTATTTGCCGGTGTTGTGGGAAACGCCTCCGTCAAAGCGTCCCCGCACCTGATAGAGCNNCGGAACATTCATCAGGGGGCAGAGGGTGCAGGTCGCCGGAGCCAGCTGAAGCTCCAAAGATGCGTCGGACATTCTCCCGACAGCTTGGTCGGTGCCAGGATCCCCGCCCGTGGCATTGGTGCCTGGGATCGCATAGGTGGGGAAGGAGTATTTGGTGGTGTCGTCGTAAACCGGGGCCTGCCAGAAATATCCGACGGAAATGGTATGGTTTCCGGCAAAATGCAAGATCTTCGAGGTGTCGAAGTTGATGGCCTGGGTGTGCGAGGTGTAATTCACCAGGATGGGCAATCCCTGCGCCTGAAACTCTCCCGCTTGTCCCGGAAGACCGGCGGTTTGTGTCTGATCCAGAATTGAGTAAAGCGAAGTGTTCTCCGGGGTTTCGTTGAAGTGGTTCCAGGCGCGGGTGTAGGCAACATCGGCCGTCCAGGTGGAAGTGATGGCGGTTTCAACCCGTGTATCCCAGTTGGTGGTGCCGTACTTCCATTTTGAGTTGGAGGAGGTATTGGCAGCCGCCAGAGTGCTCCAGGGAACAGCGTTGGTGTGGGCCGGATCGCCGAACAGAGAGGACTCGAGGGTGGTCGAGTCGGTAGCTCGCAAGGTCAGCTTGCCCGCGTAGGCATAGGTGTCGGTTTGGCGATCGATGTTGGGCTGGACCAAGAACAGACCGGAGGTCGAGGCCGGAGACACGTAATCGTGGAAGCCGGTCGGATTGAAGGCGCCGAAATAAAAGATATGGTTCTTCAGTGCGCCGATAGGAATGTAGCCACCGAGCTCTAAGTCCCCTTCGTAATCGGCGTCGGTCAGTTGCCGCCCGATTTTGTTCACCGGGTTGAAATCGTCCTTGTTGGCGAACACAGCCTGCATGCCCGGGGTGGCGAAATAGCCACCGATGGTTCCGTGCATCTGCCGGCTCCCGGACTTGGTCACCATCTGCACCACGCCGCCCGTGGAATGCCCGTATTGGGGTTCAAAGGCAGCCGTCTTGACCTCGACTTCTTTCACGAACGCCGGGGTGATGCCCACGCCCAAGGAACCATAGACGGTCGAAAAACCGCCCAAGCCACCGTAGGAAGGATCGTTGAGGACTACGCCATCGGCGACGTAGAGGTTCTCGAGGCCACTGGCGCCCGAAATCGAGGGGTTCGAGTCCGTCGCCGAGCTGCCGGAGTTGCCCGTCACCATGCCTGCGGTTCCCAAGCCCGCAACCACGCCCGGGGCCATCTTCATCAGCGAGGAAACGTTCCGGGCCACTGGAATGTTGTTGTAGAAGCTGTCGTCGAGGTTCGAGTTGATCGAAGATTGGGTGGTATCGACCGACAGCGCCGAGGAGGTCACTTCCACCGTGGTCGAGACCGCACCGGTTTCAAGGGTCACATTGACGGTGGCGGTGTTGTTGATGAGAATCTCAACATTAGAGAACAAGACGGCCTTGAAGCCTTCTTTTTCCACTTTCAGGGCGTACTTGCCTGGCACCAATCCACTGAAAGTGAAGTTGCCTTGGCCGTTGCTGGTGGTCTTTTGGCTCCCGATGGGGCCGGTAGCGGTCACCGCGGCTCCGGGGACCACGGCCTTCGAGGTGTCATAGACAGTCCCCGCCAGGCCGCCGCGAGTGGCGCCTAAGTCCTGAGCAAAAACCGGTGAGCAGCAAACTATGCAGAGCGCCAAGGCAACGGAACCAAAAAGAGACTTTCGAGTCATCTTCTAGAACTCCTTTCACCGCGAATCGACGATTATTGGAGCAACACCCGTCCGTCAGGAACGCCTGAACAATACAAATACGGACAAGGCACACCTCAGAAGGTTTGTATTACTCGTCTGGCACTAAAGCACAGGTAATGCCAAAGTAACCAATCAGGTTCCACACTTAGACAAAGTGTTTATTTGCAGAATGTTATTGTGAATTGCGCAGTAGGGAAATGGTCCAAAGTCCGACAATGTACCGATTCTTGGAGCGCAATAATACTGAAAATGGAATATATGGGATCAATCATCTACATTAATCTGGATGTAGCCTGGCTATTTTGCCGGTGAGTCGGGGTGGAGAAGTGATCTGCCTTTGAGCGACATCTCAAGGGCTTGTTGCTGGTTTCCCATCTGCTGGTAGCAGTCCGCCAAGGCCAGGTACAGAGGCCCGTCCTCGGGGCGGGTGCGGATCGCACCCTGGAGGAGGGAGACGGCTTTCGATGTGCCTCCAGTCTTCAGCAGACTCTCGGCGATTTGGGTGATGACCCCGGAATCGGTACCGTCGGTGATCCCGGCGTCATTGAAGAGGCTGACCACCGAGGAGTAGGCATTCAGCGTGTAATAGGCCTGCACCAGGCGGCCGCGGGCCACATCGTCACTGTGGTTCTTGCTGAGAGCCAGGCGAAACCAGAGCCGAGCCTCGGGAGCACGGCCCTGCGCCAGATAGCAAAGCGCTCGGTACTGGTCGAGGATTCCCTTGACCTCGTCGCTGGCAATCGCCGGCTCATCCACGTCCCACGGCGAAAGCACCGGAACCTCGTTCAGAATCTGGAACGACAGAGAAGAAAACGCCCTTTGCGCCGCGCTCGGCTGGCTGACCGAAACCGTGAGTATGTAATTGCCCTGCGGCTTGCCCACCAAAGAGAACTTCTTCCCGTTCACGAGCGATCCCGAGGCGGTGAATTCGCCCATGTTCGCCGTGTCCTTGACCACGGTGGCGGTGCCGGTCAGGGCCGGCTCGCCCAGGGCGTATTGCACCACCAGGTTTTCGCCGGCGTTCGCTTGCGGGTCCTTCGGAGGCGCCCAGATCTGGTAGACCACCTTCAGGTCCTGGTCCTGGTTGAAAATCAGCGGCATGGTTTCAAGCGGCTTGAATCTCACTCCCGCCATGGCGAAGGGAATGGTGCCGTCATTGGCCCGATCGATCGGTTCGGCCGAGGAGAAAGGCAGGATGGCAGGAACCACAAAGGCCTTTGCGGTCTCTCCCGGAATCTCCACATCGCGCTCGGTATGATAGCCAACTTTCTGGGTCCAGTCCGTGAGCAGGAAATCCAGATGGTATTTCCCCGACGGCAAGGGAAGAATGCCTTCGTATCCGAAGGGCCGGTCCTTGATTTCATCGACCCGCCGCTGACCGAAACTTTCAGAAACCGACTTCTGTTGGGTGAAGATCAGTTTGTTGTCCGGCCCGGAGACGCGCACGCGAACTTCGACAGTATAGGAATAGCGGCCATCCTCGCCCCGCGTCATGGTCAAGTCGCCCGGGCTGCGCAGCCGGACCGCGTAGTCGAGTCGCGACAGGCCACGCTCGTCCCGCACCGGAAGCATCACGATGTCGAGGGTCTTAGCATCGACGATCATTCGCGAGGTCACCGTCTCCGTCAGTTCGCGGCGGCGATTGAGTTCATCGAGATTCGAAGGCTGGTTGGCCAGGTTCCGCAGGATGGCCAGCATCACGTCCGATTGCAGGCCGATTCTGCCGTTCGGATCAAGCGGTTCCCCGGGAATGAAAGTCTGCGCCACGCGGGCGACTTCGGCCCCCACCGAGGATTGAATCAGTTTGAGCGCGGACTGGGGATCATTGATGGCCTCGGTCCCGGTAATCAGCTTGTCGGGGCCGTCCATGCTGGGACTGTAATAGCGGAAATCGCCGATGTTGTCGCGCTGGTAGAACAGTAAGTAAAAAAACGGGGGAAGCGAGGGATTCAGGTTGGAATAAAACCAAACCTCGATGGGCAGAAGGTTCGGCGCCCCCAAGTACTTCTGGGTTTGTTGCGGGGGACCGATGGTGATATAGGTCCGCCCTCGGTCGGTTCTCCATCCCTCCTCTCCCGATCCGATGCTGAAGTGGGAATTGGCGTAGGCGATCCGCTGGTAGATCTCGTCCTTATAGGTGTTGGCGGGCGATCCCGGACTGGGATTGCGAATATCCCAGAAACGCTCGATGAATTT
>PKYX01000518.1:0-14476 GCA_003132825.1 Acidobacteriaceae bacterium | reverse complement strand
GAGGCGAGCGCCAGGGTGAAGAGCAGAGACAGGGCAAGGAGTGCCTGAACCGGTCTGGCCCTGGGGGACTGCATGTTTACCGACAACCTGCGCATCAATTGGCCCTCGCGATGCTACCAATGGCGCTCGGATTTTGCAAATCCCAGTTCTCGTTCCTCCTCATCCCCGAACCTTACCACGATCCTTAACAACCCGCCGCCAAACCCCCACCCGGGTGCGAGCAGTCGCCCTTGCCGCCCAAAACTAGAACGAAAGCTTGAGCGAAAACTCGATCACGCGAGGCGCGCCCAGGCCAAAGACTCCCGAGCCGAGACCGACGCGCAGACTGTCGGGCTGGCGGCCGGGAGTGCCGTTCGCCGAGCCGTCGACCGCCGGAGTACCGACGGTGCTTAGCACGCCGCTGAGCGTGTTCTTGGGAGCGTCATAGTTGACCAGGTTGCCCACGTTGAAGAAGCTGATCCCGGGTTGCAGCTCCACTCGTTCCTTCACCTTGTAGACCCAGTTGAGGCTCAGGTCGAGGGCGCGCATCCAGGTATCCCCAGCCTCATTCGACGGCGCCGGGCTCACCTGTGGCATCACCGCACCGAGGGCGGTGAGCTGATTCTGGGTAAACAGATTGGCAGCGATCAGAGCCTGTCCCGCCGGAGTTGGNNCCATCCACGTCGGTCACAAAGATGCCGCCCGGAGCTCCGGTCGTCTGCAGCGTGAGATTCTGCGCCAGCGGACTGTAGAAGTGTCCGATGACGCTGGCGCGGAAATGGGCGGGCAGATCCAGGGTGCCGCCAAAGGAGATCTGATGCCTGCGATCGAGGCCATCCGGTCCAATGTATTGTCCCGGATTGGCGTAACTCCAGGCACTATTGATGAAGTCGCTGTCCTGCGCCTGCGAGACATAGCGGGAGAGCGCATAGGAAACCTGCAGGTTCATGTAACTCACGCCCTTGAAGGGGTTGCGGACATCTTGTTTCATGGACACCTGCAGGCCGCTATACACCGACCGTCCGATGGGGAATAGCATCTGGTTGCCCCCCAGGTTGGGATTGACTCCGGCAAAGGCGCAGGTGGGGCAGGGGCCGCCGCCAAACGAGTAGCCCGAATCCAGACCGTTGGCCGCGAAGTCGGAGATATTGGCGGTGGGGACACTCGCCAGATAGCAATTGATCGAGTTTTGTGAACTGGCGCCGGCTCCGGTTGGGGGGGCGCAGCCGGGAGCGTTCGCCGCCAGCGTGGCGTTGATCGCGTTCAGGAAGACTTGATAGTGCCCGTCGGGATTGTTGGGGTAGCGAGCATCGCCCACGTGGTTGGTATCGACGGCCAGCAGCGTGTGGGTGGACACATTGCGCAGATAATCCGCGGTGAACACCATCCCCCGGCGGATCTCGTGCTGCAAGCCAAAGTTCATCTGCACCGAACGGGGCGTCCGGTAGTCGGGAGCGAACAGGTTGGTGCTCGATCCTCCCGGTCCGGTATCAGACAAAGCAGTGCCGATAAACGAGCCGTTCGGCGAGGGCCCGGTTCCAGCCGCGGCCGCCGCCTGGTATTCGGCCTGCAGGGCGGCGATCTGTCCCTGCACTTGCCCAATGGGCTGGCCGCAGAAACTGGGAGTAATCACGGTCGCGGTGTTCGGCAGGTTGAACGTCTGTCCCGCTCCTCCTTCGCACGCCGGCTGCACCGCGAGGAAACGCCCTTCGGTCAGGCGCGCCGGGCGGTCGAACAAAACGTTGTTCCAGATGGCATTTTCATAGAACAAACCAATCCCGCCGCGAATCACGGTCTTGCCGTTACGGGTTGGGTCCCAGGCGATGCCGAGCTGAGGGGCGAAGTTCTTGCTGGGGTCATTCACGCGATTTCCCAAACCGGCGCCGAACTGATCGAGTGCGGGAATGGGAGCCAGGTCGCTGTCGCTGCGGCCGGTATCGCGCACGTAGCGGAGACCATAGGTCAGAGTGAAGTTCGGCCTCAGCTTCCAGGAATCCCCGAAGTAAAAGGAGATGCGATTATCGGGGCCCAGACCTCCTCCCGGAAAACCGAAAGCCGCCTTCTCGGTTTCGAACCCTTGACCATTGCCCAAAAGCACGGTATCGGCGGGATAGTTCAGGGCATTCGCCGCTCCTCCGGGCGCGCTCAGGCAAGCTCCGGTGCAAGCCGTAGCATCGGCGCCGACCGCCGGTCCATCCGCGAGAAAGCCTGCGAACCCGCCGCCCTGAATGTGGTTCAAGCCACCGCCGTAGCGGAAAATGTGAGTGCCAAAGGCGGCCTTGCTGCCGTCGTACTTCACTTGGTGGTCGGATTGAGGTGTGCTTTGCGGGGCCAAGAAGGGCTGGCCGGAGCAAAATACGTCGGGGGCAAGCCCAATGCAAAGCGTATCGGACCCGATCGCCAGCTCAATCGGAGAAGACGGATTGAAGGGCGTCGAGGGGCTGATCCCGCTCCCGATGTGGTTAAAGAACTTCATGTACCCGACGCGAATGCTGTGGGTGTAACCACCGGTGGTGAAGTCGAGGCCGACCGCGTGGTCGCGCGTGTGGGTGGTGTTGTCCATGGGCTGGAATGAACTGCCCACGAAGGCACCCACGTCACTGTTCTGGTCGTAGGAGAAGCGATAAAACAGCTTCGCATTGTTGCCNNAGAACCGGCTGCATAAAATCCTGCTTGATGCGCTCGGCGTCGAGGAAGAAGAAGAGCTTGTTCTTGATCAGAGCGCCGCCCAAGTCACCGCCAAATTGATTCCTCTGGAAAGGCGTAGCGGTGCCCCCGGGAAGATCGGCATCGAGGGCCTGATCGCGAAAGTAGTAGAAGCCCTGCCCGTGATAGGAATTCGTGCCCGACTTGGTAGCCACGTTGACGGAGCCAGAGGAAGTCAGTTCGGTCGAGAGATCGAGCATCGACTCACCGATCTGAAACTCCTGGATGGCGCCCTCGGGAATATCCTGCGTGGTTGTGCCCACGGTCTCATCGCTGATATCGAGCCCGTCGACCTCGATGCGAGCGGTGCGTCCGAAGCGGCCACCGAAGGAAATCGAGGAGAATCCTTTCTTGGTTGGGTCGAAATTGCCGCCGTCCTGAATTTGCACCCCGGGCTCGAGCTGCGCCAGGTCCAGGAAGTTGCGGCCATTGATCGGAAGGTTCTCGATCTGTTCGGTATTGATGACGCCCTGCACGGTGGCCTGCTCGGTATTGACCGCCACTTCGGAGGCTTGCACTTCGACCACCTGGCCCGCCTGTCCGAGCTGCAGCTTCAGGTTGGCGGCCGAGGTCACGCCCACCTGCACCGTCACCGGCATCTCACTGGTCTTGAAACCGGGAGCCTCGACCCGCACCAGATAGCCTCCCGGCGTCAACGCGCCCGAAGCATAGCTGCCGGCTGAGTTGGTAGCCACACTGGCCTTCTGTCCGGTCGCCTGATCGATGATCGTGACTTTAGCGTTCGCCACCACGGCGCCGGTCGGGTCGGTTACGTTGCCCTGCATGCTTCCGGTCGAAATCGTGGTCTGGGCGTGGACTTCGAGGGGCAGCGAAAGGGCAAGCAGGAGCGCACTCGCGAAGCAGGCAAAAGCGCAGCGGGTGAAAGCGGACGGAGAACTGGGGAGAATCGGGGACATCGTGCACCCTTCCTTTCAGAACTTCGAAAACTCTTAAATCGCCCCTAGCAGGTTTGGAATTGCCCCATCAGGGAGCAATCGAAAGACCACCATCCTACAACAGCAGCTGTTAAAGCGTTGTCAGGCACTTACGGCGCGACCCGGGCACCGCTCGAGCTCCCGACAATCCAGTTTCCTATAGATCGATATGATCGATAACGATCGACAACGATCGAATCGATCGAACCTGAGCCCACCAACCTATCGACGGTTCAAGATCGCGCAGATCTTGTAAAGATGAATGACAGCGAACGGCTGTTATGTGAGAGCACAGTTGTTATGGACGGCCGGTCGATCCCGGCAAAATTGTTGGCCCTGGGCAAGGCCAATCCGTAGCGGAATTTCCGCTGGCCTCGATTGCGGCCAACCGGGGTGGCTCGAGGCCCCCTCCCTCGGGCGGGGAACTAAAATTCCGCCTTTGAGGTGTAGTAGCCGGTGCGGTGCCGGATGTTCAAGCTAGACGAGGCCGGGCTGCCGGTGAGCGAGACTTGAATGCGGCGGTAATCGGAACCTGAAAAGCGGTCCGACGGATAGTAGGCCAAAAGATATTGAGTGCGGAGTTCGTCGCTGATTTGGCGAAAAGCTTCGTCCAGCTGGTTGGCAGAAGTCGCGTAGAAGTAGCGGCCACCGGTGTCCGCGGAAAGCTGGATGAGGGCGTGTTCGCCGCCGGTGTCGCGGCCCGCGCTGGCCTCAATGGGGACGATGATGATGCTGTAGACGATCGCCTCGGCTTCCTGGGCGGCGCGGAGAGCTCCCTGATAATCGACCTTGCTGACGGTGTCGCCACCATCGGTAATGACCACCATCACCTTTCGACCCTGGCGGCGATCGAGCGCCTGGGCTCCCACGTACAAAGCATCGTAGAGCGCAGTGGCCGAGCCGAGACGCATGCGGTCAATACCACGATCAATGCGATTGGCATCGGAGGTGAAGGGCACGACCTCATCCACGTACTCGCTGAAACCGTAGAGGGAGAGGCCATCGACCGGGCGCAGGATGGCATGGACGAAGCGCCGCGCCGAGGATAGTTCAAGCGGCAGGTCCTTGCGCGTGCTCAGGCTGGTGTCGATATCAAGGATGATCGATAGGGGCAAAGCCGATTCCTTATCGAACACCGAGATCTTCTGCGCTTTGCCGTCCTCCTGAACTTCGAAGTCGTCCTTGCCCAGGCCGGCGACCGGGGCGCCGCGCCCATCGGTGACGGTGACAAACACGTTCACCAGCTTGACATCCACCTTGATAGTCGGGTTCGAGTTATCTGGGGCGCTCTCGTACGGACTGGCGGCGGGACTCGGGACCTTGGCTGCTCCGCCCGATGCCCAGGGAGGCTTGGGCACTTGACTGAGGGAAAGCGCGGCGGCCCCCGCTATAAAAGCGATTTCTATCAGTAGCAATCCGCTAGGGCGCAGAAGTCTCATCACGGGGCTTTTGGCTTAGATGCGCGGGGTTGGCCCGGGGTGCCTGGGGAACGGGAGAGTTGGGGCGGGAACGGGTCGCCATCGGCCCAGACTGCGCCGTCCTCAAAATGCTCCTTTTTCCAGATGGGGACGGTACGTTTGAGAGTGTCGATCAGCCACCGGCTGGCCGCGAAGGCGGCGGCGCGATGGGCGGAGGCAACGACGATCAGGACGCTAGTTTCGCCGATCTCCAGGCGCCCCAGGCGATGGACCATGCGGACATCGCGGACCTCGAACTGGGCGAGCGCCTCCCGGGCCAGGGCATCCATCTGCTCGAGCGCCATCCCTTCGTAGGCTTCATATTCGAGGTAGAGCGTGCGGCGGCCGCGGGAGTGGTTGCGAACCGTGCCCTCAAACCAGGCCAGGGCGCCGTCTTCGGGGCGCTTGATCGAGTCGACGATCGATTGGGTATCGATCGGCACGCGCACCATCGTGGCCCGGACTTTCGCTGCCGCGAGTCCGTCGGCTGGAGGATCGTCCGCCCCCCCTGCCCCTCCACTCACCGGGGGCAGGAGTGCGACCTCATCACCCGGCTTCAGCCTGGCTTCCGGATCGGCATATTGCTGGTTGATGGACATGGCCATCGCGCCCGACCACGCTTTCAAACCAGGGATGCGGGATTCATAGTGCAGGAGCACGTCGGCCAAGGTGGCGTTTTCCGGCAGGCTGAGCGAGTCGCTGGGGCGACCGGCGAGATCTTTGAGCATGCCAAAAAATAGGACGCGGACTTGCATGGAGGTGGATGGTCTCGCTTGCAGATTTCCCGGGTCAGTTCTCGGTTCTTGGCTAGTGTATCGCGACGGGCGCGATAGAATCGGAGAATGCGCACGGCGGGCCGCGGCAAAGTCATCATCTTTCTCTCCCTGGGCGTGTGCCTGGCGGCGGTCGCGGTGGCGGTGGGTTCGGGCTGGATCATTCTCAACTGGCGGGAAGGCATCAAGGTATTTCTGGGGGTGATCTTTTTCGGCGCCATCACCGCGGGATTGATTCTGAATACCAGCTTCCTGGTGCGCGAGATTCGGCGCAACGAGCAGCACGACAGTTTTATCAACGCGGTCACGCATGAGTTGAAAACGCCACTGGCTTCCATCCGTCTTTATCTCCAGACTCTGCAGCGGCGCGACGTGGACGAAGCCCAGAGGCGGGAATTTTACCGTTTCATGCTGGACGATACCGACCGGTTGCTGGGCACGGTCGAACAGGTCCTGAAGGCCGGAGAAGCGGGTCACAGGAAAGCTAGCCAGCTGGTTCCGGTCGACTTCAGCCGGTTGGTCGGGGAATGCGTTGAAGTCGCGCGCAACAGTCATCATCTTCCGCCGGAGGCGGTGCGCTATGAGCCTCGGGTCGCGGACAGCGCGGCGGCGCGAGTGGCCGGCGACTCGGAGGAGTTGCGGGCGGCGGTTTCGAATCTGCTCGACAACGCGATCAAGTATTCCGGGGAGCGGGTGGAGGTTTCGGTGCGGGTGGACGCCCCCGACGCCAAGCGTATCACCCTGCGCGTGCAAGACAACGGCGTGGGAATTCCCGCACCCGAGTTGAAGCGCATCTTCCGTCGCTTTTACCGCGTCCCCAACCGCACCCTGAGCAGCGTCAAGGGCACGGGCCTCGGATTATTCATTGTGCGAGCCATCGTGCGGAAGCATGGCGGGCGCGTGTTCGCCGAAAGCCCAGGGGAGGGCCGCGGCACTACGGTGGTGCTCGAACTTCCCCGGAGCGCGGCATGAGCCGGGTCCTGATTGTCGAGGATGAAGCGCACCTGGCCAATGGACTGCAGTACAACCTGGAGGCCGAGGGTCACACGGTGGCGGTTGCGGGCGATGGCGAAAGCGCGCTCGCGCTGCTTCTCGGCAGCGCCAGCCAGGCCGCGGCCGAGGAGTTCGATGCCGTGGTGCTCGACGTCATGCTTCCGGGAAAAGACGGCTTTGCCGTGGCCACCGAGTTACGCGCCGCCAAGCAGTTCGTGCCGGTGCTGATGCTGACCGCGCGCGGGCGGCCCGAAGATGTGCTCAAAGGCTTCGCGTCGGGGGCCGACGATTATCTTCCCAAGCCTTTCGAGCTGGCCATTTTGTTGGCGCGCTTGCAGGGCCTGCTACGGCGGCGGGAATGGATGCGGCAGAGCCAGCAAGAGCCCGCCGGAATCGCGCCTCCGAGGCAGCAAAACCTAGCCAGCAGTATCGCCGAATATGACGTATTTTCCTTTCATGGCCGAAGCATCGACTTCGGGAAGCTGGAACTCGAGGTCAAGGGCAATACGATTCATCTGACCCTGATGGAAGCGGAGTTGCTGCGCCATCTGATTCGCAACAGTGGGCGGGCGGTCTCGCGCAAGTCCATCCTCGAACAAGTGTGGGGACTGCACGAAGACACCGACACGCGCGCGATTGACAACTTCATTGTGCGGCTGCGGCGCTACATCGAGGATGATCCCTCCGCCCCGCAGCATTTGCTGACGGTGCGGGGAGTCGGGTACCGGTTCGTGGCCGAGCCGGAATGATTACCTCGGTCACGGCCCCACCGCCAAAGCCATGGCCGATCGGCCGAAGGCGACGATAAGGTGTCAGAAGCTGTCGATCGATTGGGAGTGAGGTCGTTGCGAGGTCCATGTCCCCAGCCACCGTCGTTCCTGCTCCGGTCGACGCCTCGAAACCCGAGCGGCTATCCCCCGTGTTCTGGATCGTCTTGGCGTTGGTCGCGCTCGCCACCCTGGCAGGCAGCTATCAGTGGTGGCTGCTCCGTTCTGATTTTGCCCAGGTGATGTACGCCACGGTGGTGACCAACCCGCGGATTCGGGCAGAATTTGGGACCGAGGTGCAGGCTCGAGCCCTCATCGGATGGAGTCTCAGCGATACCGCTTTCCTGTTCGGCCCGGTCTGGGGAAAAGAAAACTGGGGCTACATCTCGACCGCCATGGTGCGCACCAACGGGCAATGGGGCCTTCCGGAACTGCGGGTGCACGACCTATCCGAAGACCACATCATCACTCTGTCCGCTGTGCCCCCCGAGGCGAAGGCTGAGCAACTGCACGCCTCGGCGCGCTTATATCTGGTAGCGCTCGGCAGCTCGGCACACGAGGAAGTAAACGGCCTGGCCACCTTTCTGCGCGCTGCCTTTGCGATTCCGGTCGAGGTGTTGCCCACATTCCAACCACCGGGGGAGGCCTACGACGGAAAGCGGCAGCAGTGGGTGGCTGAGCTGCTCGTCCAATCGATGGCGCACCGGTTCCCCGACATTGCCGCGGACCAGGAGAGCCGGATCATCGGCATCGTCGATGGCGACCTCTATCTAGAAGGTCCGCGCTGGGGATTCGCCTACAACTACCGCGAAGCGGGAAAATACGCCGTGATTCCGACCGCCCGTCTCGACCCCGGGTTCTATGGCTATAAGCCGAGCTCCGCCATCAAGAGAGAGCGCCTCGAAAAAGTCGCCGCCAAAAATGTCGGCCTGCTGTACTTTGGTTTCGAGATGACCTCGAACCCGGAGAGCGTCATGCTTTTTGCCGAGAACCCCCGCCAGATGGATAGCATGAGCGGACGGTACTTGCTTTCCGACCTGGCCAGCCAATCCGGTTCCCACGATATCGAAGGCACGCCTTGTCTCAGTATTTCCAGTGCCACCCTGGGGGGCCTTGCTCGGCTGCAGCCGATCCATGCCTGTCACGCGTTTTACGACCTGTCCGAAGGCAGCATCTACGAAGTCGAACTGTCGCGCGGCGAATTCCGTTTCGATCGAAATGATTTGTTTCGTCCCGGCCCACTGCCTTTGTTCCTCCGCCGTTTGTATGCCAGCCACAGCTATGACGGCAAGCAATATGCGTTCGGCAAAAGCACCTGGCAAAACCTGGACGATACGGTCTGGTCGACCGACCCGCAGCGCATCCAGACGGTCGAAGTGAACGGAGTGGAATTTTGGCGGAGCTCGGCCACTCCGGGCGAAGGGTTCTCCCCCGATGCAACCTACATCGCCCCTGAGAACGCGGGCGAGTTTAGCCACGCCCTTCTGTCCTGGGAGACCGGTCGGTGGAAAATCGAAAGCATCGACGGAACGGTTTGGCACTACTTGGGCTGCGGTCCCAATACGCCGGTACCGTGCTATTTCATGGATGAAACCAGCCCCGCCGGAGACAGCATCCAGGTGGTGCGCAAGCGCGATGGCACGATCGAGAAAGTGGTCGAGAAAACCAGTCCCGCTCTACCCGCTGCGGCGGCCGAGGACCATACCTGGAAGTTTACCTACCAAGGCCGGACCATCCGCGACATTGAGGACAGTGACGGCAGCACTGCCAAATACACCTACGATGACGATGGCTATCTCTCGAGGGTAGCGGCTGACGGCCACACCTTCGAATACCAGTACGACGACGGTCACCGCATGAACCGCGTGCTCGACGATGGCCGAGAACTGCGAGTGCGTTATGACGCCGAAGGCCGGGCGCAGGAGATTGATCTTCCCAACCACAGCGCCTACCTGATCCACTATGGCGGCGAAACCATCGAGGTCCGAGGCCCTGGCGAAACCTACCTCATCAAGATGCGAACCAACTTCTTCGAAGTCGACACTGGCCTGCCGCCGAAAAACTGACCGGGTACGTGGCCGCCCAACCATCGGCGGTCCGATCAGAGAATCCACGCTCGAGAAACCGCAGCCCGCTGAAAGCGATGGCCGCTGCACTCCGAACGGCTGGGCTTCGAAACCCCGGCCGGGCAGTTCGGGCCGAGGGCCCCTTACCCGGAGGTTCTCCGGAGAATTACTGTCGCGAGGCCGAGGCTCCAGCCGCCAGATCGCGCAGCACGGTGAGGAAACCGGCGGCGGCCTCCTGGTCGGAGACGGCGTCGAGGGCCACGGTGGCGACCAGGTGGGGAGACTCGGGACCGAAACGAACGCTGATCAAGCTGTGGCCGCGGGAGGTCATGAAGGTTTGCACCACGGGCGGGAGCTCGTTGGTCCACTGCGGGCGGGTCGTGAACACCACCGGGCCGGGACGGGACATCAGCCAGTCCTGCGATTCCGCCGCCAGGGCAATATCGCCGCGCGTGAACCAGCGATGGCGGAACACTTCCAGGGGAAAGCCAGGAACGCAGTCCAAGTCCGCTTCAAAGGTCAGCGTCTCTTTCTGCTTGCGGAAGATACAGAGCAGCCACTGAAAAGGAATGGGACGGGGAAACAACCGCACCGTCACCCGGACGCGCTCAAACCAGTGGGTGGCCAGGCGCAAATTGGCCTGCAAACGCGACGGTCCGAGCCAACGGGCTTGTACGATATTGCCCTCGGCGGCACAGGCCGCGCTTACCCAGCGCAGAGCCCGAATCCCCCGGCGGTAGTTGTAGCGAGCGAAGCCGAAGTACCAGACCGCGGCCACCAGCCCAGCGCCGCTTGCGTCCATCAGAACCCAACGTTCCACAGAATCCCCTGATGCGAATGGTACGTCGGGCGGCGGCGGAAGAGCAAGAAGTGTATTTCTCGACGGGGCATGAAGATAGGACCGAAATGGGCTTGTGCAGATTTCTGCACAGCCCCCGCGGAAAGCCTGATCGCGCGCCGGGCTCGGCGGCTACAATGGCGGCGTGGAATTTACCCTGACGAATTTCCGGCGCGCGGACTTCGAAACTCTGTGGGCGATTGACCAGCAGTGTTTCCCCGCGGGCATTGCCTACTCCCGGCGGGAACTGAATGCCTACATGCGGCATTCGGGATCGTTCACGCTGGTGGCGGAACTGGCGAAGGCGAAGCGCAAGAGCCTGCTCGCAGCCGGTGTCAGCAGGATGATTCCCACGCGCGTCCTGGTGGGATTCCTGGTGGCGGCGGCCAGCCGGCGCGGCGTCGGGCACGTGATGACCATCGACGTTTTGCCCGAGGCGCGACGATCGGGCGTGGGTTCGAAGATGCTGGGGGCGGCGGAAGATCGCCTGCGGGCAGCGGGCTGCCATGTCGTTTATTTGGAGACAGCGGTGGACAATCAGGCGGCGCTCGCATTCTACAAGCGGCACCAATATTTTCTGGTGAAGACGGTCCCGCGGTACTACGCCAACGGAGTGGACGCGCTCGTGCTCGAGAAGAATTTGCATTCCGCAGCGCAAGCCAGCTAGTTTGCTCAGATGAAACTTGCCATCCAGGGGGAAGCGGGTTCGTTCAGCGAGGAGGCGGCGCGGCGCCTGGTCCCAGGATGCAGCATTGTGGCCTGCGCGCGCTCCGCCGAGGTCTTTGACCGGCTGCAGCGCGGATCGGTGACGGCGGCGGTGATTCCCATTGAGAATTCGCTGGCCGGCTCGGTGACCGAGCACTTCGATCTGCTGCTGGCGCGTGAGGTTTTTATCCAGCGCGAGTTTCGCTTGCGGATTGTGCACAACCTGATTGCCGCCGCGGGAGTGAAGAAGGCGGATTTGCGGCAGGCGTATTCGCATCCCGTGGCGCTCGAGCAATGCCGCGATTTCTTCAGCCGCAATCCTCAGATTGCGGCCACTCCGTTCTATGACACCGCGGGCAGCGTGAAGCATGTCATCGCCACCCATCGGCGCGATGCCGCGGGCATCGCCGGACGACGGGCAGCCGCGGTATACCGGGGAAAGATTCTGGCGGCTGGCATCGAGGATGATAAGCGGAATTTCACCCGCTTCTTCCTGCTTCGCAAGTCGCGCCGCATCCTCCCGGGCGCCAACAAAACCTCGATCGCCTTCGGCCTGAAGAATGTGCCGGGGGCGCTGTTCAAGGCGCTCGAAGGGTTCGCTGCGCGGGACATCAGCCTGAGCAAGATCGAGTCGCGGCCCATGCGCGGCCGGCCCTGGGAATATGTCTTCTATGTGGACTTTCTCCGCGGCGACGACGCGGCGGCGCGGGGGGCGGTGCGCCACCTGTCGCAAGTGGTCGAGCTGGTCAAGGTACTGGGGGTTTATCCGGCGGCGTGAGTGAACTGCGGGACGGGATCTTGAAGAGAACGGCTTGAATGGCCGATCTTCTTTAACTGAAAGAAGTTTAGCTGTAAGAAGCGGTTGGGCGAGAGCCGCCGAGGGCAGCATACTCCGCGGTAACTACTCGACTGCAAGCACTTGGGGTACATTCGTCATAGGCCGCTCCCGGAACCTTTGAGTGTTGAGGAGCTGCTTCCTGGGTTTAGAATCCAGGTGTTTTGAGTGGCTTGCATCTTACCAAGCCCCGGCGACATCAAAACTTGAGCAAACTACACTCAAGGTGAATCTATGGCAAAGCAGGCATCCCCGGAGCACGTCTCCAAATCTCCGGAGCAGATCTCCAAACCTGTAGAAAAAAAAGAAGAACGGACTGCCCTGCCCATTCTCCCGGTACGGGATACGGTGCTGTTTCCGCACGCGGTGCTGCCGCTTACGGTCGGCCGGGAAGGCTCGGTTCAGCTCATCAATTCGCTCGGTGAAGACAAGACCATCGTAGTCGTGGCCCAGCGGGAGGCGCGGGTCGATGCGCCCCAGCCCACCGATCTCTACACCGTGGGCAGCCTGGCGGTGGTCCACAAAGTGGTCAAGATGCCCAACCAGAGCTTGTTTGTGTTCGCCGAGGGTCTGGAGCGGGTGCGTCTCGGGGAGTTCACCCAGCTCACCCCCTTCATGCGGGCCTATGTCGAATCGGTTCCCGAGTCGATTCCGCCGAAGAGTTCCGAGCTCGAAGCGCTGCAGCGCAATGTTTTGACTCTGTTTCAGCAGATTGTCGGCGGCTCTCCGACGCTTTCCGATGAGCTTTCGACCGTAGCCATGAATATTGACGAGCCGGGGCGGCTGGTGGATTTCATCGCCTCCAATCTGCCTTCGCTTTCGACCGCGGACAAGCAGGACACGCTTGAAACTACCGACGTCCGGGTGCGACTGGACAAGATCAATCATCACCTGGCGCGGGAACTCGAAGTGCAGCAACTGCGGAACAAAATCCAGTCCGAGGTGCAGGACCGGGTGCAGCAGACGCAGCGTGAGTACTACCTGCGCGAGCAGATGAAGGCCATCCAGAAGGAACTGGGGGAGCAGGATGAGGGGGCGCGGGACACCGAAGAACTGCGGCAGAAAATTGAAGCGGCGGGCATGCCGGATGAGGTGAAAAAAGAGGCTCTGAAAGAACTGGGCCGGCTTTCCCGCATGTCCCCCATGGCGGCCGACTACTCGGTGACTCGCAACTACATTGAATGGCTGGCGGTGCTGCCGTGGTCAAAGACTTCGGGCGGCGAAGTGGACATTCTAAAAGCCAAAGAGATTCTCGACACCGACCACTATGACTTGCAGAAAGTCAAAGACCGCATTCTAGATTTTCTTTCGGTGCGCCGTCTGAAGCCGACCATGAAGGGTCCGATTCTGTGCTTCGTCGGGCCTCCCGGCGTGGGGAAGACCTCGCTTGGCAAATCCATCGCGCGCGCGCTGGGGCGGAAATTTGTCCGCATATCACTCGGGGGAGTGCATGATGAGGCCGAGATTCGCGGCCATCGGCGGACCTACATCGGGGCCTTGCCGGGACAGATCATTCAGGGCATCCGGCGGGCGGATTCGAAAGATCCGGTTTTCATGCTGGATGAAATCGACAAGGTGGGGCGCGACTTCCGCGGCGATCCCGCCTCGGCGCTGCTCGAGGCGCTCGATCCCGAGCAGAACTCGACCTTCCGGGACAATTACCTCGACGTGACTTTCGATCTCTCGAAGGTCCTATTCATCACCACGGCGAACATGCTGGACCCGATCGCGGAACCGCTGCGCGACCGCATGGAAATCATCGAGCTGCAGGGTTACACGGAAGAAGAGAAAGTCCACATTGCCTATCAGTATCTGCTGCCCCGGCAGATTGAGGAGAACGGGATCACCGCCGAGCAGATCGAATTTCCGCCCGAAGCCATGAGCTACCTGATCCGCCACTACACGCGCGAGGCGGGCGTACGCAACCTGGAGCGGAATATCGGCACCATCTGCCGCAAACAGGCGCGTCGCCTGGCCGAGGGCAAGTCGCAAAAGCTGCTGGTGACGAACGTGATCATCCAGGAATTCCTGGGCGGCATCAAAGTGCGCAGCGAAGGCGAAATTGCCGAGCGCACCAAGCGCGCCGGGGTGGTGGTCGGATTGGCCTGGACGCCTTCGGGCGGCGACATTCTGTTTGTCGAGGCCAACACCATGAAGGGCAAGGGCGGCTTCACCATGACCGGTCAAATCGGACAGGTCATGCAAGAGTCCATGCAGGCAGCATTGACCTGGGTTCGCTCGAACGCGGTGCAACTCGGCATCGCGGAGACTTTCTTCGCCGAACATGACCTTCACATTCACGTGCCGGCGGGGGCGATTCCGAAGGACGGCCCTTCGGCCGGAATCACGATCGCGACTTCGATCGTCAGCGCGCTCACGCGCATCCCGGTCCGCTGCGATGTGGCCATGACCGGCGAGATCA
>PKYX01000372.1 GCA_003132825.1 Acidobacteriaceae bacterium | reverse complement strand
GATGCGGCTCCTTATGAAACCGGTGCCCGAGGATGGTAGCACCCATCATCATGTCCGGCCACAGCCTCCTCATCTGAAACGGATCCGCGGCGCTTGGCGAGCAATCGGGCGATCGCGCGAGCGTGCCGACTCCTGGCAATGGCTTTTGGCGCTTCGCCGGCAATCACCGTCCGATGCTTATGGAAGCGATCGCCAAAACCTGCGGCGTCTCTGACAACTACNNGAAAAAACTGTGAAAACAGGAATCCGATCTCGGACCTTGGCTCGTATTCAGACTGTGGACCAAACAGGGATACCGGCGCAGCCGGGGTCCGGCGGTTTCAGCGCTGACCATGGTGGCGGTGAGAGGAGAGATATGGCCAGGCGGTTCTTGCTTGCTCTGATGCTTTGCAGTGTAGCAGCCCGGTCCCAGGATGCTCGGTCGCAGGCAGGGTCCGACCAGCTATCGGTTCCGCAGCCCAAAGAACTGATAACAAATAACTTCGATTCGAGTCTCGGTTTGGCCGATTCGCAGACGGCAGCGCCGACCTCGCCTAGTCCTGGGTCCGTGGAGCGCCCAGCGCAGGCACTCCCGTTTTCCGCCTCCGCGACGGACCGGCAGATCGAGGCGCTCCAACTTCGCGTGCGAAAAGCTCCTAGGGACTACTCGGGATATGACGGATTAGGAGCTGCCTTTTTTCAAAAGGCCAGGGAAACCGGCGATATCACATATTACGACCTGGCTGAGCAGACGCTCAAAACATCCCTCGACTTGGTCCCGCAGGACTTTCGGGCCGCAGATCCTCTGGTTCACATGAGCCTGGTGTATATGGGAGAACATCGTTTCTCGGAAGTCGTCGCCTATACCCAAAAAGCAATCGCCCTGGGCTCGGGAAATCTGGCAGCCTTCGCCGTCGAGGGAGATGCTTACACGGATATGGGCGATTATGACCAGGCATCAGTCGCCTACAACACGGTACAGACCCTCGGCGAGGCGATCTCTTCACCATTGGGGCTCTCCTACATGCTCGATAGTCGAAAGGCCTATCTGAGCTTCTTGCGCGGTGATTCTCCGGAAGCGATACGGCTGATGAATACCGCCCTCGTGGCCGGACTGCAAACCGACGTGCCCCGAGAAAACCTGGCCTGGCTCTATTTCGAATTGGGCGAACGCTATTGGCAGGCCGGGGATCTGGCCGATGCCGAGCGATCGTATGGGGCGGGTATCCGGGCCGACCCCAATCACTACCGCTCGCTAGCCGGTCTGGCCAAGGTGCGGGCTGCCGAAGGAAGGCTGGAGGAATCAGTCCAGTTGTATCAGCGCTCGCTCGCAATCATTCCGTTCCCCCCTTACGTGGCCGAGTTGGGGGACCTTTACAAGAAGATGGGAAAACCTGACGAGGCCCAGCAGGACTATGACCTCGTCGAGTACATCGCACACCTGAGCCAATTGAACCGGGTTTTAGCCAATCGTGAATTGGCGCTTTTTTATGCCGACCACGAGATCAAGTTGGCGGATGCTTTGCAGCTCGCCCGGAACGAACTGGTTGTTCGGCACGATGTCTACACCTGGGACACCCTGGCCTGGGTGCTTTACAAAAACGGCCAGATCCAGGAATCGCTCGCCGCCATGAAAAAGGCGCTGAGTCTGAATACCAGCGATCCCCTCCTGCTATTTCACGCCGGAATGATCTATCACAGCCTAGGGCAGGATCCCGACTCCGTGCAGTTTCTGAGCCGTGCGCTCAAGACGAATCCTCACTTCCATGTCTTCTATGCCGATTTGGCCAGCCGGACACTCGACGAGATCGCTCTCTCACGAAACCGTGATCTGAGGTCCAGCAATGTTCCCAACTAAGCGCAGCGCTCGGTGGATTGGCACCATCATCGCGCTCTTCTCATTGCTTTTGGCCTCGCGAACGGCCTTCGCCCATCCCATGGGGAATTTCAGCGTGAACCACTACGCGAAGATCAGAATCGAGCAGGCCTCGGTCGAGGTCCTCTACCTGGTGGATCGGGCGGAAATTCCTACCTATCAGGAGATGCGGCAATTCGGGTTCACCACTCAGCCCGAGGACCCGGCTGACTCGCGCTACCTCGATGAGGAACAGACGCGATTGAAACAAGGGCTGATTCTCCAGATTGATGGCCAGGCTGTCGATTTGGCTACGGTTTCTCGTCAGGTGGTATTTGCCGCGGGCGCCGGCGGCTTGCCTACCATGAAGCTTACGGTCGTTTTTCGAGCGAAACTCGCTGTCCCTGCGGGGGTACACCAACTCTCCTACCTCGACAACAACTTCCCCGGCCGGGCCGGGTGGAAGGAGATCGTAGTTCTCGGCGACGTTCTCGGCGACCGATCCACCATTCTCGGAAGCACGGCTCCCGATGTCGATCGCAGCCAGGAACTGACCAACTACTCGACCGATCTGTTGAACAGTCCGCCGCAGCAACTAGCAGCGCTGGTGAACTTTAGAACGGCGGTTCCCGCACCCGAGGTCCCGAGCCCCCTGGCAGCCGCGAGAACCCCCGCCAAGCCGACGATAGCTTCGGCCTCTAGGATCCGGCATCCGGCAGCTACCCGGGAGAGCCCCGGCCGAGCCCTGCTGGTACCAGCGCAATCGAATGGGACGCAATCGAATCCCGCTCCATCCTCCAAAGGCGCGCTATCCTCCGGGCCAGCAGCGTCCTTTCGGCCTGCTCCCCGGTCCCAAAATACGCCGCGCAGCCGTTTTACCGACATCATCTCCACTCAGGGCAAGCTGAGTTTTTGGGTTCTGTTGTCGGCTGCGCTCATCGCGGCGGGCCTCGGTGCACTGCATGCGCTCGAGCCGGGCCACGGCAAGACGATCGTGGCCGCATATTTGGTCGGCTCGCGCGGCACGGCCGCACACGCCGTGTTGCTCGGAATCGTCGTTACCGCCGCCCACACCGCGGGTGTGTACTTATTGGGATTTGTGACCCTCTATGCTTCCCGCTATATCGTTCCGGAACAGCTTTATCCATGGCTCGGGGCGATTTCCGGCCTGAGCGTGACCGGACTTGGCGTTTTCATCTTTTTGAAGCACTGGACCGGCGAGACGGGGGAACATTCGCATGCTCCGGGCGAACCGCATTCACACTGGTTTCTCTCCATGTTCAAACCGCGAGCATTCCAGCAATCCGCGGGTAGTAATCCTCCTTCGTCGACCCCGGGCCAAACCGAAATCCGTGGCGTGTCCTTACGAGAGCTGTGTGTGCTCGGTATTACCGGCGGTATCGTTCCCTGCCCTGCGGCGCTGGTTGTGCTGCTCAGTGCTTTCTCCTTGCACCGGATCGGCTTCGGCTTGTTCCTGATCACCGCATTCAGCCTCGGCTTGGCGGCAGTGCTGGTGATGGTTGGCCTGACCATGGTCTATACCAAGCGATTTGTGGCATCGCGCTTCGGGGCTGAGCGATCGGTGGTGCGTTACCTTCCACTGTTGTCCTCGGCGTTCATGGTGGTGCTGGGGGTTGGGATTGCGGTGTCTGCCTTCGCGTCGGCTCCGATTGGACAGAACCTTTTCTCCCGAGACAAACTGGTCCCCTTTGTCACGGTCACTCTGTTGGGCCTGTTTCTCGGAATGCGCCATTCGACCGATCCCGATCACGTAGTGGCCGTGTCTACCATCGTGAGCCGCGAGCGGTCGATCAAGAGCTCAGCGATCATAGGCCTGTTATGGGGCCTGGGACACACCCTGACGATTTTCCTCGTGGGAGCGGCGATCATTATCTTCGGAGTTGTGATTCCGCCTCGGCTCGGGCTTTCGATGGAATTTTGCGTTGCTCTGATGCTCGTGCTCCTAGGGGTATTGAACCTGACCGGTGCTTTGCAGTGGATTACGGAGCGCTTGACTCCGGCAGGAAGGGTCACGGGATCGCCCGAAACAACGGCCACGAGCGACCCCCGTTCGAATGATGGCCAGTCGGCCGCAACCGTTTCGGGCGGCGTCGACACCTTCCTCGGCAAGACTGTGGGGAGGATGGGGTTGTATCAAACCATGCGGCCTCTGGTGATTGGACTGGTGCACGGACTGGCCGGCTCGGCAGCGGTTGCGCTTCTGGTCCTTTCCACGATCAAGAATCCGTTCTGGTCAACTGCCTACCTGCTGGTATTCGGTTTCGGAACCATGGCAGGCATGATGCTCATGACGGCTGCGATTTCGGTCCCCCTCGTGTTCACCGGAAGGAAGTTTTTCAGCCTCAATCGTCACTTGACGGCCGTTTCCGGATTGGCCAGCGTGGCATTCGGAATGTTCCTGGTGTATCACATTGGTTTTGTCGACGGTCTCTTCAGCGCACATGTCCACTGGATCCCGCAGTGATGCTTTGAAGTATCGTCGGCGCGTCGGTTTGCGTATTGGCGCTCGCGCTCGACAGGCGCAGAAGGGAGTCTCGGACAACTCTGGAAGCAATAGCCCCAGATCCTATATCCTCAGAACATGGCGTTCGCTGGTTTGGCCGGAATCGTAACGGCGCTGGGCCTGTTTGCTGTGCTATGGCTCATCGTCTTTTTGAGGACTAAGGGCAGCTCTTTCACCTTCGACCCCGCCGGCAATGATGGCGAGTTTGCCAAAACTCTGCTTCCCATCTATTTGGACATCACAAAATTCGCCGCGGGCTTGGCTGCAGCGTCGATCGTTTTCTGCTTGTTTGGCTCGTCGAATTTCGGCCCGTCCAATACCCGATCTCTAAAGTCCTTCGCGTCACCGTTATTTGTGGTGGCGATGAGCATCATCTACGGAGTGCTTTTCATGATCTTCCTGGTGCTCAACTACGAGAATCATCGAAATCACCCCAATGCGAATTCCTATACCCGATTCAAATACACCCGGAACCAGGCATTTGGGTTCAGCGCTCTCGCCTGCTTCTGCCTTGGTTACACTTGGCTGGTCGTCGCGGCGACCAGATAAGGGCGTCCCCCAGGCCTCAAACGGGCATCCCCGCGCCGTGCCCCGTAAGACTCGGAAATAGGAGCCTGCACCGGATCGGCACTTCGATGCGCGCCTGCGAATAAACTCCCCGTTCCTAAATCCGCTTTGCGGGTGACTACCGTAATAGATAGAGAAGTGGACTTACGAGTCGTTCCTGCGCCCTGGTTGTGGCGTCACTCCTGGGGCGGAGGATACCGAACGACCGACGACGTCCGCTAATCTCACTCCCGAGGCAATCACCATGAAGAAACTGCAATTCCTAATGGCCTTCGCCTTGGCGCTGTTCATGCTGGCGCCTTCCAGCCTGTTCGCGTCGAGCCATCGCGAAGCGCCCATCACCGCATTGGACCATAGCGCGGATGTCACTGACTGGTATGCCTTTGTCAGCTACGACAATCCTAACTATGTAACTTTTATTCTGAACGTGGACCCTTTGCTCGAACCCGCCAACGGGCCCAATTACTTCCCGTTCGATCCGAGCGTGCTCTACCAGATGCTGGTTGACAACAACCAGGACGGCATTCCCGACGTGACCTTCCAATTCCGTTTTAACACCCAAATCCGCCAGCCGGACCTTTTTACGGGATTCGTCGGCGGCATCGACTCGATCCCGCAGATCACTTCACTGAGCGGCGCTGGTTCAGAAGGCTTGAGCTTGCGCCAGACCTACACCGTGACCATGGTCGCGAATGGGCGTGCGACCTGCCTGAACGATGGAAAAACCTTGTATGCGGTTCCTTCGAACGTCGGCCCGCTAACCATGCCGAACTACAAAGCGCTGTTCACCCAAGGGATTTACAGCCTGGACCACGGGGTCAAGGTGTGGGCCGGCACGGCGGACGATCCGTTCTTCATCGACCTGGGGGCTGCATTTGATTCTCTAAACTTCCGCAGCGGAGTCGGCCCGGTATTGTCCCCGTCCGTCGATGCCGACGATACTCACAACTATGCCCCCGACGCAGTGGGCGGCTACAACGTCAACTCCATCGTGCTCGAAGTCCCCATCGCGATGCTGACCGTCGACGGCAAACTTCATCCTGCCAGCGACAAGCGGGCGGTCATCGGAACCTACGGCAGCACCTCGCGCCATGCGATTACGGTGCGTCGCTCCCCGAATCCGGATGTGAACTACGCCGCCTTCCAGCAGGTGAATCGAGAAGGCAATCCACTGATTAACGAACTGATCATCGGCACCGGCTCGAAAGACCGCTTCAGCATGGATTTTCCGGTGAACGATGCCCAGTTCGCGAATTTCGTTCTTGACCCGGTCCTGGCAGGGGTTTTCAGTTCGCTCGGCGTTCCGGTACCTCCCAATCCCCGCACCGACTTGCTGATCCTGGCGCAGTACCAAGCCCCGATCTGCCCAGGCTGCGGTCCAAAAGATGCCGGACCCGTGGCCGATCTCTTGCGGCTCAACACCGGCATTCCACCAACTCCGGCGGCTAAGCAGAAGCGGCTTGGGTTCCTAGCCGGCGACACCGCCGGCTATCCCAATGGACGCAGACCGATCGACGATGTGTTTGACATCTCGGCCCGTGCCGTAGCCGGCATCCTGGTGGATGCGGCGAAGTTCGGGACGCCGCTGGGAGATGGCGTGAACACCAAAAACGGAGGATTTAACAACTCCTTCCCCTACGTGATGCCAGCCAACAGTGGACGCGACAGCGCCCACACTGGACCCGGCCAGGCAGGCTGCTCCGGACAACCGGGCGGTATCTGCCCGGTCGACTAACCAACCCTCGTGGCCGTTCGGACGATGCGGGCGGCCACGATTTTTTTCGCAACCACTGAGGCCGAGGTATGAAGAGACTTCTTGCACTGATGTTGATGATGGCTGCGACCCTTGCTGGGGCGCAGAGCAATCCCACCACGAGCGCGCCGGAGCTCTCACCAGCGGAGCGAAACATGGCGGAGTCTCAAAGCCTGATCCGGGATAAACCCGCGCAGTACTCGGGTTACAACCTTCTCGCCACGGCGCTGGTTCGCCGCGCGAGAGAGACCTCCGACGCCCGCTACTACGCGCAAGCCAACGATGACGTCAAGAAGTCGTTGCAACTGGCTCCGAACAGCTTCGACACCAAAAAGATTCAGGTCTCGATTCTGCTGGGTGAACATGAGTTCCCCGCCGCACTCGATCTGGCAAAAGCACTGAACAAGCAGGTTCCAGATGACGTCATGGTCTACGGCCTGCTGACCGAAGCGAACGCCGAACTTGGCAATTACAAGGATGCGGAGACGGCGGCGCAGTGGATGCTCAACCTGCGCCCCGGCAATCTGCCGGCATTGACCCACGCGGCGCACCTGCGCGAGCTTTTTGGTGACATGGACGGTTCCTACGACCTGCTGCAGATGGCGTATGAGTCGACGCCGCCGACCGAGGATGAGGAGCGCGCCTGGCTGCTGACGCAAATGGGCCATCTCCGATTGGCGACCGGCAACACGGATACGGCCGAGAAGCTGCTCGAGCAGGCGCTCGCGATTTTCCCGAACTATCCCTTTGCCACGGGCGCTCTGGGCGAGGTTCGTATGCAGCAGACGCGGTATGAAGAAGCAGTCGTTCTGTTCCGGCAATGCTATCAGGACACCTCGCGCACCGAGAATCTGTACGACTTGGCCCGGGCGTTGCGACTCGCGGGGCACGAGGGCGAGGCCAAGAAAGCCTTCGTCGAGTTCGAAACCAAGGCGCTTTTGGAATCGAGCCATAAGGACAATGCCAACCGGGAACTCATCTTCTACTACGCCGACTGCGTGAAGCAGCCCGCCAAGGCTCTCCAGGTGGCCGAGCAGGAATACTCCTGGCGGAAAGACGTCTACACGCTCGATGCCTACGCCTGGGCATTGCACGCGAACGGTCGGGACCTCGAAGCGCGCAAGCAGATTGAGACAGCTTTGGCGGTGGGCGTTCGCGACGCGAAACTCCTGCTCCACGCGGGGGAAATCGCGCTAGCCGCTGGAGATCCGGACGCCGCCCAACACTACCTGAAGCAGTCGCTCGAGTTGAACACCCTAGACTCGGGGCAGGCGCGACTGGCCTTGGCCAGCCTCGCATCCACCCCAGGGCGATAGACACCCAACATGCGGAAACTTCGCCATACCGTCGCGGCGGTTCTCCTGCTGGCCGGTTCCGTGATGGCGGCGGAATTTTCGGTTTCGGGCCGGGTGCTCGATTCCCAGGGATATCCGGTTCCCTCTGCCACCGTCCAACTGGCCGAACCCGAGAGTTCATTCACCGAACAAACCAAAACTGATGAGGAGGGGCGGTTCCAATTGCAGGTGACCTTGAGCGGGAAGTACGTCATCCGGGCGGCCGCCGAGGGCTTCGAGCCGGCAGCAGAAACTTTGACCGTCTCGAGCGCGGTCAACTTCGATGTGCGCCTGGGGAAGGTCCGCGCGCGGAACGAATCTGTCACCGTGACCGCGGACGTTAATGAATCCGATGTGCTCTCTCCCGATCCGGGAGAGAAGGTCTTTGTACGCCAGGACTTGCTGGATGCAAATCCCGGCCGTCCCGGGGCCCCGGTGTCGATTCCCGGATACCCCATTGAAACCGCCTCGAGTGGTATCAAGGCGCCGCAGTACTTTGCGCCGGGCGTAGCAGGAGATCATGGNNTTCGCGAAGGAAATCATTCCGTCAACCTTGCAGCCACCTACGGACTCCGTTCTCGTCTCGATCCCTTCCTTACAGTGACAGGGGATTATAGGGACATCGATCTGGCCGTGGGGTTCAGCCCGACACCCGATTCCTGGCTGGCTCTCGAGGGTTCGTATGGAAATGGATTCCTGGACCGGCTCGAACACCGGCAGCAATATAAGTTCAACGGTCAACGGTTGTTTCATGTAGGCGAGCACCGGCTCACTCTGCTGGGCATCGGATATTACGGCCAATCCTACGTTCCCGGGCTGGTTCCTATCATTGCCAGCAATGCCTTTGATGCGAATGTCCCAAATCTCGGCGACACCATCGACCCCCGGCAAAAGGATCAGACGCATACCGGGCTGGCAGCTCTGAACGACGTCTGGCAGCTCAGTAGCACCCAGCAACTGCAGCTTTCGGGCTTCTTTCGCACCTACAATCTGTCTTTGTATTCGGACTTCGGACAAGGACTGATCCGGCAGAGCGAGTTCCGCACGGTTGCCGGAGGCACCGCCAATTACGTCAATAAATTTGCCGAATATCTCTCGCTGCTGGGCGGGCTAGACTACGAGCGCGAAGCACCCAGACGCGATGATCTCGACCACTATGGCTTCTTCAACCCAAGCCAGCCCGATACCTACGGGCCCTTCACGCCGGTCGATGGCAACAACGTGACCATAGGATCGCTCGCACCCTACCTCGCCGCAGAGGGCGGCCTGGCTGGTTATTTCCGCTACTACCTCGGCTGGCGACGCGACGAGATCGACTTCGACAACCAGGACTTGCTTCATTCCCAGAATTCGTTTCAGAAGTGGCTCGGTGTGAACTCACCGAAAGCCACGGTTTCGTTTCTCCCCAAGGAATCGTGGTGGGTCCCTCTGGTTTCACTCAGCTTCGGCCAGGCCTTCTTCACCGAAGATCCCAGAATTGGCACCGGAAACGCACCCGGCACTCCCGTGGCCACGTCCCATTCCTATCAGCTCGTCGCCAGCCAGACGATTCACCGCACCGACATCCGACTCACTCTCGGCCATGTCACCAACAGCGCGGAGCTGGCGAAGATTGATCCGGATACCGGCCTTCAGTTTGACCAGGGGCCAAGCCGCCTGCGGTTCATGACGGTCACGGTACGCCGCAACCTGGGACTGGGCACATTGCAGGCGAGTTTTTCGAAAGCAGATGCCCGCGATCTGGATTCCGGAGAGCCCACTCCTGAGGCTCCTCGAACCATCTTGGATCTCCTGGGAACGACCGAGAAACTTCCCTTCCGCCTGCAGGCGAAAGGCGAGTTTGAATATGTGGGCGCGAAGCCGCTGGGCACGGGATGCGATCCGTTGAGTCTGAACCTGGAGTGCACTGGAATGCCGGTCAAGGAATTTCGTGGCGCGCTGGTCCGGCCCTTCTTCAACGGCCGCCTAGATGCCGGCGTAAATTTTCTGATTGCGAGCGGTTATACCGGACAGACCACCGAGAATTTCTTTCCCTCGGAGATCCAAGAAGTCGTGGGAGTGCGCATACCGTCTTACGCCAGCGTCACCGTCGCCTACAGGTTCGGTCGTGCAGCTACCCCTTGATCGGTCCCCCGCAACAGCGGTTTCCCAGAGTAGGCTCAGCCGGTGCAGGTGCGATCTCGATCGCGCCCAGCAGTTGCGCAACTGCCTCGTCGTCCATTCTGCTGCGGACTGCGATGGGTGAAGTTTCGCCCACCAAGGGCTTCTGGGTGAAATCGGGATTTGTTATTGTGAGTCTTTTAGAGCCGGGTGCGGTTGAGGATCTTCTTCGAGATTGACCGCGATCTGCTTCGATTTCCGATAGACGTTTGCCACGGCCAGCGTCCACAAGGGAACCAAATCAACGCCGGGCACGAGTTTGGCAAGAAACGATGGCAGGAATTCCCAATGCCAACCAAGAAGGTGAACCATCATCGCGCCAACACCGAAATCGAGTACGTCATCAGCGGGCGACAAAGCCCCTTCGACGAACAAGGGGAAAACAATGATTTGGAGCGCATCCGCAACCACGGCCAGCACCATGGCGGCCCGAAAGCGCCAGCCCGGCGAGATTGTGATGGTGTCGTGAGTCAAGGCGCTGCCACTCCTGCCCTGAGTATTTTAACCGATGCTCCGCCTACGAGCCGATCCCCCGGTGAACATCTTCGTCGCATTCGCAAGCACTTGAACGAGAGCTGCCTCCCGGTTCCCCATTGGCGAGAAATCGAAGATTTTTCCTAATTTGTTCGAACCCGTTTTCAGGATATTCGAGCGCGCCGACTTGCTTGCACAAATAGTGGACCAACCTTAGACCATCCGCGACCCTCCATCCGGGAGATTCCTAGTCTTCGATAGGCGAACGCCAGGCTCAGGCCAGGGTGCCCAGTCTTTTGTCCGTGGCCGCGTGCCCACGCCCGCAGCATAGACCGCCGACTCGGAAATCCCGTCCAGGCCAAGAGCTTTTTCCACTTTGGAGTCGGCGAGCGCCATGGTGCAGAATGGGGCGAGACCCAGCCATGTCGCTGTCAGGCAGAAGGTCTGGCAAATATGTCCGGCGTCTAGAATCACCGTGCGATAGGCGGCTGAATCGGGATACTTCCACTGGTTGCGCCCGAATACGGCAGTCATGAACATCAGGGCGCCGGCGGAGCCATACCAGGACTGGCCAGCCAGATACCTGCCGAACTGGTGCGAGCTGCAGCCTCCTCGTACCAACTCCAACCGATGTTTATCGGGAGAATAGTGATATAGGCCGCGCGGCAGAGCGCGCACGCGCAGAGCCGCCACGTATGCTTCCAACGGATGTCGCGCGCCTGCCGACGGAGAAGTCTTCAGCGCAACCCGGCCGATCGAACCCGGCAACTTTACCCAATACTGTACGCCACAGGTGAGCCAAAGCAATGTACTCAAGTCCTCAAGATCTAGGTGGCGCTCGGAAAACTCGCGCCAAGTGCGCCGTGCGAGCAGGACTTGCGGAAACTCGCCCTTTGTATCCGGATTTGGGAGCTGTACACGAGCAGTGCGCGGATAGCGTTTCACTGCAGGCGGTGCAGCTTCACGTCGAGCACGAACTAACAAGGCGCGCCGAGACTCCCCCAGGTCAGAGACATACGGTAGGTCTTTGGCGGAGAAGTGAAGCAGTCCGCCAGCCGGAAGCCACGGCGACCACGATTCCTGTAGCTTTCGGTCGGCACGCGCCGCGGCTGAGCCCTCCTGGACCAAGAACCCTCGCCCCGTGAGTTGTCGCACGGCAGAGCCCACGCCCGAAGGCTTGAACTCGGACATGCGGGAGCAGACCTGAGCACGAGTCCGCCACTCGCTGCAGCAGTGTAGCAGCGCCGTCACGATGGGATCGGCAGAGATCAGATTGTGGGTACGATAGTTCTCGAAGACGAGCTCGCTGTCTCGCCAGTAGGAGACGATACTGGCGGCGCGGCGCAGTCGTCTCGGAGATGGAACCATCGTGGACCTCATGAATCAAGTATCTGATCCCTCACAGCATGCGGAAGTTGCCGTTGGCAACCGTCCTGGCCAGATCACGAATGTGGCAGTCAAGCTTCTTGGCTTCTTTGGCGATGAGCCGAAGTTGTTTCTGCAATTTCTTAATGCGCTTTTTCGCTTTTTTCGGTTGAGCAGGCATGGACTGCCTCCTTAAGGCTGGGATTCAAGGCGGGGACCTAGAGTGTTGTGGAACATAAGGGCAGACGCCTTTGTTGTCAATAGAATTCAGCACCCGCTAGGGGGGGAAGTCTACGCCGCGGATCAGATCCTGAAAGCGGGGATCGGAGCGCATCGGATCCAACACTGGCTCGATCTTCATATAGACCATGTCGTCATTTCGTTCTTCGTAGCCTTTCTTGAGCCATGAAATGGTCTGCTCTTTATCGGCCAATCCGGCATAGACCATGGCGATGCTGAAGGCGGGAAGATAGGGTCGGGAAGGATTTTTCAACTCGTCTAGGACCTTCCGCGCCCGTGCACGGTCTCCTGACAAGGCATAGGCAACGCCGAGCTGCGCCATAGAATACGGACTTCCCGGAAGCAGTTCGATTGCCTTTTGCAGTTCTGGAATGCCCTCCTGGAAGCGGCCTTGATTTACGGTCGAGATGCCAATACAGAGATGTGCGAGCCCGAAATTTTGGTCCATGTCGAGAGTCTTGCGACATTGGTTGGCGGCGTCCTCATACCGTCGCGCCTCGTTGAGACGATTTCCCAAGCTGGCACTGATAATCAGCGACAGCGGGTCTAACTCTGCCGCTTTCGTTGCCTCCTTCACGGCTTCATCGAATCTACCGGCGGTAGCCAGGAAGATGGAATACCATTGGTGTGCGGTCGAGTAATTCGGATCCAACTGGATTGCTCGCCTGAATTCGCGCTCCGCCCCTTGCCAGTTCCACTCGTTGTGATAAATGCTTGCCAGCGAAGTGTGCGCTTGCGCCAGGCTGTCGTCGATTTCTAATGCCTTCTGCGCAGCTTTCTTGGCCTGTTCATTGACGTTTTTGGGCGCCACGGCCCAATCAGGACCGAGAACAACATAGACATCGGCCAATCCCGCATAGGCCAGTGCATAATTCGGATCCTTGGCGATGGCTGCGTTGAAGTAGGCGAGGGCCTTTTCAAGAGAGGCGCGGTCCCGCTTGTTCCAGTAATAACGTCCTTTGAGGTAATCTTCGTAAGCTTCAGGATTGACGGGGCGGGAACTTTCGCGGCTTGCTTCGGTCTTCTCACTCAGCCTGCCCTCGACCTGCTGTGTGATGGCGTGGGCCACTTCACTCTGCAGGCCCAGGATATCCTGGAGATCACGCTCATAGCTCTCCGCCCACAGGTGTCGGTCGGTGGCTGCCCGTATCAGTTGCGCTGTAATTCTCACCCGGTTCCCTGATTTTTCAACCGACCCTTCGACCACCGCGTCCACCTGCAACTCGCGCGCAATCTCCGGTAGCGTCTTCTCGGTTCTCTTGTATTGCATCACAGACGTCCGCGAAATCACCCGGAGGTCGGTGCTCTTGGCCAGATCGGTAATCAGCGCCTCGGTCATGCCATCGGCGAAATAGTCTTGTTCGGGATCGCGGGAGAGGTTGGCCAGGGGTAGTACGGCCAGGGAGCTGATCTGCGGTTGGCCACCGCGTCCCAACCAGCGACCGCGCCAGCCACCGGCGTTGAAGGCAAGCAGCAAGGCAATCACGATGAGCAGGGTGGCTAGGCCCGCGACCGTCGATCGTACAGCCCTTCGCCAAGGCTTCGTTTCGGCGACTCGAACCCTCGCGCCGGCCCTTGGCGCACTCAGTCGCCGCAGGTCGACCGCCAGTTCCTTGGCTGACTGGTAGCGATTCTCCGCTTCCTTCTCCAGGCACTTCAGGATGATGTCTTCGAACCGTGGTGACAGTTCATGGGCCAAGCGGCCCGGCGGACCCACCGGCTTGTGCAGGATGGCGTCTGCAGTGGCCGTAGCCGTCTTCCCATAGAAGGCGGAACGCCCGGTCGCCATTTCGTAGAGCACTGTCCCAGCGGCCCAGATATCGGAGCGCTCATCCACCGGTTCGCCTCGTAACTGCTCCGGAGACATATACGGTAACGTTCCCGCTCCGTCCCCGGTTTGGCTCTCCGTCTCTGCTTCAGGCGTCGCGCTGTGGGCCAGCTTCGCNNAGCCCGAAGTCCAGGATCTTCAGCCGCCCGTCAGGGGTCAGACGCAGGTTGTTCGGTTTCAGGTCGCGGTGGATGACGCGTTGTTCGTGAGCTGCGGCCAGTCCCTCGACCAGTTGCAGCCCCAGCCGGGTGAACTCTTTCTCCGGCAGAGGGCGACTCGCAATTCTCTCGCTCAGAGTCACCCCGGGCACGAACTCCATTACCAGAAAGTCGATCCCCTGCTGCGTATCAAAATCGTGGATGGTGGCGATGTTGGGATGGTTCAGCTTGGACAGAGCCAGGGCTTCTTTGCGGAAGCGTTTGCGTGCGGAGTCGTCGGAGAACGTCTCGGGTGCCAGCACCTTAATGGCAACGTCGCGGTCCAGGTGCTCATCGCGGGCGCGATAGACTTCGCCCATGCCGCCGGCGCCGATCCTCGCGACGACACGGTAGTGGCCCAGCCCGAGACCAATGAGTGAATCTTGGCCGAACGCTCGCTTGGCCATAGCGAAAAAGCTCCGTTCCCGTTCCCCCGGTCATTCTAGGCTTTGGGCGTAAAGGAATCGATCGGAAAACTGGGCGAGTCGCACTTCTCGGAGCGCGGCCGCTTGGAGTGAGTCCCGCGCCGGAGACAATTCCACCGCGACACCCGGCTCACCGAACGTGCGACAGCGCCGAAGCCAACAGAACGCTGGCTCCGTTCCACAGGATCTGCACCCCGATGCATACCAGCAGAAACGACATCAGCTGCACGATCACGGTCATCCCCGTGGCTCCCAAGAACCGCGCCAACCGGTCCGCGAATGCGTAGCACAGGAAAATACTGGCCGCGAGCAGAGCCGACCCAACCACGGCCGCCAGAATCGCCAGGACATGAAACCCTTGATGGTATGGTGCATTCGCGCCCAACGTAATGGCCACGGAAATCGATCCGGGTCCCACCGTTAGGGGTAGAGTCAAGGGATAAAAGGCGTGGCGGAATGGATCGTCCGATTGAATGTCGCGCTTCATGGCGGTGTCATCATCGTCGTCGCGCTGTTTTAGCAGCGCCCAGCCGGTTGAAATGACGATGAGTCCTCCGCCCACTTGTACGACCGGCAGAGAAATTCCAAAGAAGGCCAGGATATGTGTCCCAATGAAGTAGGAACCAACCAGCAGGAAAAAGCTGTTCATCGCAATCTGCAATGAGAGCGCTCTGCGCGCACCCGGCGGATACTCCCTGGTCAGAGCCAGAAATATCGGGCTTCCTCCCAGTGGGTCGACGATAGGAAACAGCGCGCTGAGAATGAGCAATAGACTCTTGGCTGCTTCAACCACGGTGTTCCTCCAAGCCGTCAAGTATAGCCGCGTTCGTCGCAGGTAGCCTTTCTGTTGCGACCGCCCTGCGAGCGCGTCATGTTGTTCCGAATGACCGACCGCCAGGCTGCAGAATGCGCCTGCAATCTTCGTACTGTCATTACTAACGATAGCTTGTTGCGAAGTCGCCGGTCCGATTCTTCACCGGCGTTTTACAATGAGTTGGCAGACGGACGAGACCGCCGAAGTTCGAGGAACTCGCGCCAGACATCGCATTTTGTGGGGTGGTGGTTGGGGACTTTAACCGAGTGGAACCCGTAGCAACTCCCAGAGCTGCGCCCGGCCCTCCACTGAAACGCGGATCACGCGCGAGTCCCTTACGGGAACCACCCAGCGAAGTTCTCGAAACCGTTTGTACATCGCACACCCCAGCGTTCCCGCTAGGTGGTGCCGGCGTTCGGTCCAGTCCAGGCAGCGACGCGCAAGTTTTTTCTGCGCAATTGCAGACGACGACGGAACGCCCACCCCAATGGTTTCGAACCACTCTCGCCCCGATGCGGTTAGCGAGTAGGCCTTCGCGCCATATTCCTTGATCAACCCGCGCTTTTCCAGGCTCTCGCTGATTCGCACGCCAAGCCAGCCAGCCAAATGCCCATAACAGGTGCGCGCGTACTCCAGGCTTCCCACGATCGCTTTCGAAGATGCGGATCCGAGTTCCGCTGTCCGCGGATGGGCAGTCAGCACCAGTAATGCTTCCACCGCGTCGGCGACCTCTACACTCGCCAGCCGGTAGTATCGGTGGCGGCCCTGCCGCTCGACACTGAGCAGCCGACCTTCCACAAGTTTCGCTAAGTGCTCGCTCGCCGTCTGAGGTGCCACGTTGGCAGTCACCGCCAGCTCTCCCGCAGGAAGGGCTATGCCGCCCATCAATCGCAGCAACATCGCAGCTCTTCCCGGATCGCCGAGCAGACTCGCGGTGATGGAGAGATTCTGGTTCATTGAAGTATTGTCGTTCCAAACTTATTCTAATACTTCGGCCCCGGCCGAAATGTCGTGCGCCATCCAACACTAAACTGCGGCTGGAGGCAGATATCGTGATTACCCTTTTTCTGCGTTACACGATCGATCCCAACAAGCTGTCCGACATTGCACAATACGCCGCCGACGAACAAATTCCGATACGCGAG
>PKYX01000078.1 GCA_003132825.1 Acidobacteriaceae bacterium | reverse complement strand
GTCCCATTTTTTGTCATCAAGACCGTCTGCTCAATATCCTGCAGGTTGCGGTAGAGTCCGAGCCCGCGGACGTTCATCTGCTGCAAACCCGTCTCCACAAAGCTCCCGCCGGCGTTGATGTTGTTATTCTCGAGCTGTTGCTCTACCTGACCGATGCTGAGTCCGTAGGACACGAGCTTGTTGGGGTCCACTCGCACCTGGTACTCCCGGACCGTGCCGCCGAAGTCGGATACGTCGACGACATCCTTCACCGACTTGAATTCCTTGAGCAGGGTCCAGTCCTCAATGGACCTTTGCTCCATGAGGTCGTAACTCGGATTGGTGCTTCGGATGGTGTACCAATAAATCTGGCCTGTCAGGCTCCAGTCCGTTCCTATTTGAGGCTGAACGCCGGGAGGCATCGAAACCAGAGTGAGCCTTTCGAGAACTTTCTGGCGGTTCCAGTCGTTTACGGACGAGTCATCAAAGATGAGCGTCATGAAGGAAAGGCCAAAGAGGGACTCGGATCGCAGAGCCGAAAGGTGCGGAATGCCGTTCACCTGAATTTCGATGGGAATTGTGACCTGCTGTTCGACTTCCTCGGCGGAACGCCCCGGCCATTGGCTGATGATCGTCACATAGTTGTCCGCAATATCCGGATAGGCCTCGATCGGCATGTCGTGGAAGGACAGAATGCCGGCGAAGGTCATCAGGATGGCGGCGGTGATCACCACGAACCGGTTATTCAGCGCGAAGTCCACGAGTCTGCGGATCATCGTTTTTTCCCTGAGCCTGTGAGTTCCGCATCACTCATTGTCGATCGCATTTTGCAGCGTGCCCGCATTGGACACGACCTGCTGGCCCGGCTGCAGCCCGGTCAGAATCTCCTGCTTCTGGTTCGGTAACTCCGCGCCACTGGTGACCTGGGTGCGGAGGAATTTTCCTTGGCTAGGAATAAAAACCCAGTCGCGATCATGCAAATGCAGGATGGCGGAGGCTGGCACGGACGTGAAGGTATGCTGCTCGGTGCTGAAGAAGGTAGCCGTGGCGAACATGCCCGGCCGCATCATCCCGCCTGGGTTGGGCACTTCAATGCGAACTTTGGCCGTGCGAATATTGGGATCGAGAATGGACCCAATGTTGCTGACTTTGCCTTTGAGAACCTTGTCTGGATAAGCCGTCAGCTTGACGTCGGCGTCCTCACCCAGGCGCACATGGGTCATGTCGTTTTCGTAGACGTCGCAAACGATCCATACGGTGGTCAAATCCGAAATCGTGAATGGGTTCGGCGACGAGTAGGACTGCACGCTGGCCGCATTCGTCACTTCCTGATCTGTGATTACGCCCGTGATAGGCGCAGTGATGTCGACGACGCCATTGCGCTTGTCGGGATCGTTGCCCAGAAGCCGAAGATGCTCGGTCGCAGTGTCGAGAGTGGTCTTGGCGTCATCTTCGGCATCTTGTGCAACCTCGAGGTCTTGCGTTGCAATGGCGCCGTGCGCATACATGTCCTTGGCTCGATCCAACTGCTTTCGCGCGAGAAGTTCGTCGGATACGGCCTTGCGATAGGCGTCGAAACCTCCCGCAACGTCATCACTGCGCACGCGCAGCAGGACTTGGCCCTTTTGTACGGTGTCGCCCAGTCGTGCTCGGATGTCCACCACGCGGCCGGAAGCCAGAGTAATCACGGGTACGGTCCGCGCGATGTCCGGAAGGACGGTGCCTGTGGCGATCAATTCCGATGGGGCTCGGTATTGGGCGGCGGTGACGATCGGATACTGCTCCGGATGTTCCACAGCGAAGAAGGTGACGTCCACGCCGGGAATCACTTTAGCCGGGGGTGGCGCCTCCGCCGCTGGATCTCCATGGGCCCCGCTGCAGCCGCCTAGAGCCAGCAGTAAAGGCATGGAGAAAAGCAGAAAACTGATTTCCAAACCTCTATTCTTCATAAGCGCCTAGTCCGCCTGCAGTACGCGCTCGAACTGTTCGCGCTACCACCCGAGCCCGGGTCCGAAACTGCGCCACGTCATAACACCTCTACCGAGAGAACGGCGCTGGCATTCCCAGGTCCGAACGCGGCCCATACTCCCTATGTCGCACATGGTCAGGTCCTCAGCCTGATAGTTAAGCCTGCGCTAGAACTTGACCATCAAATCCATATCGAAGAGCTGCTCATCTTTGCGTAGGTCGGGAAACCAAGTGCCTCCATCCCCGCCGCAGCCGTTGATGGTCGCGGAGGCGCTACCGTCATTGCAGGCATACTCGCTTGGGAAACCGTTATTGCTGCCAGGCGGCGGCGTAACCCCGCCCGCGCCGGACCAATAGGGCACACTGGCATGGCGATAGTCATATTCCCAGCGGAAGGTAATCCATTGCTTCGGCATGTAGTCGAGCGTGATCGACGCATCCCAGGCCTTGAATGGGTCGCCGGGATTTTCCGTAAAGTAAGGTGAATTAAGCGCTGCCGAGGCCGCGCTCTCTCCATTGATCGGCGGTAGCAGCACGAGATACCGGCCCGGATTGTTGATCTGGCCCCCGCCAAGGGTTAGTCCGAATAAATCCCGGTGGAACCACATACGGTTGTAAAGCATGTAGCCGATGAAGCTTTGCTTGGGGCCGCCCGCTTTGTCGCCGTAGCAACTTACACCTCCGCCAAATTCGCAACCCATATCGCCGGTGAACGAGAATGCCATCTTGTCGAGGCCGTTACCGGGTTTGTCGTAGTACTTGATTTCGACGCTGTTATCGGTGTGAATGCGGGCTCGGTTCGGAATGTACAAATCGTCGTGTCCCAATCCGTAGTTGTTGGAGATGACGTTGATCCAAGGACGTGGAGTCCACTTGATCTGCCCGCCCAATCCCTTCCGCGCGTTGGATGAACCGTACGATTGCCAGCCGTTGAT
>PKYX01000283.1 GCA_003132825.1 Acidobacteriaceae bacterium | reverse complement strand
AGTGGCGGCCGACCTGCATCAAATCTTCGGCGAGGAAGTTGCCATCCTGCACTCCGCCCTCTCCGACCGTGAACGCGCCGAGCAGTGGCACCGCATCAGGCGCGGCGAAGCGCGCATGGTCGTGGGGACACGATCTGCAGTCTTTGCTCCGGTGGCCGATCTCGCGCTGATCATCGTCGACGAGGAGCACGACTCCTCTTACAAACAGGAAGAGACGCCGCGTTACCACGCCCGCGATATTGCTGTGATGCGCGCCAAAATGGCGAATGCGGTCGTCGTTATGGGGTCGGCTACGCCGTCGCTCGAGTCATACTTTAACGCTAAGAAAAATAAATATGCACTCATCGAATTGCCCGATCGCGTAGAACAGCGACCTCTTCCCGAGGTAGAGATCATCGATATGCGCCAATAGTTCCGGGAAACGGGTCACGAACAAGTCATCTCGCGGAAACTCGCGGCCGAAATCAAAGAACGCCTCGACCACAAAGAACAGGTTATGGTGTTGCTCAACCGCCGCGGATATTCGCCGGTCGTGCTCTGCCGCACTTGCGGGAAGAAGCTCGAATGCCAGAACTGCGCCATCGCGCTCACCCATCACAAGCGCGAGCACAAAATGGTCTGCCACTATTGCGGCTACACCGCGGCTGTGCCGAAAGCCTGCGTCCACTGCGGAAGCGAGTACGTTTATTTTCTCGGCACAGGTTCAGAAAAACTCGAAGAGTTGCTTCACGGCATGTTCCCGCAAGCGCGCATCGCCCGTCTCGACCGCGACACGGTTCGCAGTCCCCAGGATTTCGAGCGAGCCTTGAACGCGCTAAACGAAGGCGAACTCGATCTTCTCGTCGGCACGCAGATGATTGCGAAAGGCCACGACATTCACGGTGTAACGCTGGTGGGCGTGGTGGGAGCCGACGCGGCGCTCGGCCTGCCAGACTTCCGCGCTGCCGAGCGCACATTCCAGTTGCTGACCCAGGTCGGGGGGCGCGCCGGACGCGGTCAAACTCCCGGCAAAGTTGTGCTGCAGACTTATTTTCAGGATCACTACGCCGTGCAGTATGCCGCTCGTCACGACTTCGTCGGTTTCTATGAAAAAGAGCTGCAGTTCCGCAGTTGGATGCACTACCCGCCATATTCCGCGCTGGCCAATGTGCTGGTGCGCAGCGACAAACTCGACGACGCCCTGCAGTGGTCGGGAACGTTGGGAAGATGGTTCGAGACGACCCGCCNNAGCCGGGAAAAGCTCAACACGACGCTGCGCGCGATGCTGGCGCATGCCGCGCAAAAAAAGATTCCGCGCACTCAAGTGATTGTGGACGTAGATGCACTCTGGCTGATGTGAAGAAAAATCCGGCGCTTAGCCCCTGGCTTGTAGGTGGGGACAGCGGCTCTCCGCTGCCCGGCGGAGCGAAGTTCCGCCGACGTACCGGGGCTATCGCCAGCTCATCTGGAAGGGCGAGATGGTGAAGGTCAGCCCCAGCATGATCATGGCCAGCAATGCCAGCGCCCAGCGGCTGGCAGGAAGCCTCGGAAATTCCGGAGCTTGTTGCTGGCGGTAGGTGATCCCATTCATCACGATGAGTAAACCCGCCCACACCCGCCAACCCACATATCGGTGTCCCAGGTAGACCAGCACGATCACGGTGATCCATGAAACGGCGCGATGTACCCGCGGGGCGAGTGCATACACGATGTGGCCGCCGTCCAACTGGCTGCTGGGCAGCAGGTTCAGCGCGGTGGCCAGGATCCCGATCCAGGCGGCGCGCGCCACCGGATGCAGGTAAATATCCGCGGCGGGCACTCCCGGAAAGATGGCTTTTTGCAAGATCCAAAGCAGCCCGGGAGTTCCGAATTGGATGTCGCCCTGGTGCGCGATTCCTGGGATCACCTTGGAGAAGGCCAAACCCACGGCCAGCGCGGGCATCAGGAATACGAAGCCGGCCAGAGGCCCCGCCACGCCGATATCGAAAAGCACGCGCTTGGAATAGATCGCCGAGCGGATGCGGATGAACGCCCCAAAAGTTCCCATTAGGGTGGGCGCCGGCAGGAAGTACGGCAAGCTGGCATCCACGCCGTAGTACAGGCAGGTCAGGTAATGCCCGAACTCGTGGGCCAGCAGGATGGTGAGCAGCGTTAGGGAGAAGGGCAGCCCTTGCCAGACGATTCCGGGATGGCTCCAAACGTTGACAAAGGCATTCAGGTAATGCTCGACATCGAAGGGCAGATTGCGGTTGAAGTCGGCTTGCAGGCTGGATCCCACCAGAGTAGTGGTGACCAGCGTAATGAGGAACAGCAGCCCGTGCAGCCAATAACGTTCATGCAGCCGGGGCAGCGCGCGCGGAAACCCGCGGCCTTTTCCGTTCTCCACGTAGGCGGGGTAAGTGGCCGCCGAATAATCCTGAGGGGACACAATTCGATTAGCTACTGCAGCGTCTGCAATTCTTTGCCGGGCTTGAAGCGCACCGCTTTGCCAGGGGGAATGGATACTTCGGCCCCGGTCCGCGGATTGCGCCCGATGCCGG
>PKYX01000383.1 GCA_003132825.1 Acidobacteriaceae bacterium | reverse complement strand
TCGCCGCGCCAACGTAAACCGTCTTGCCCGAAGCATCCGTAGGATCAATAACGATGGCTCTCACTGGCGCGGCCAACGCGCCGAAATTCGAAACTCCCGCCGAAGCCGCCCCAATGGATTTCCAAGTAAGTTGTCCGCTCCCCGTCGCGCTCAATACAGCGCTCGGCGCCGCGCTCATCGCCTTCATCTGTTCAATGGCCTGTTCACGCGCACCGGCCGGGATGTACCCCGCGGGAAACGCCCGCGGCTCAAAGAACGATGTAACGCGATCGAGATTCACGGTTGCAGCAGTGATTGCTGCGCTCAAAGCGGCCATGGCAACAACGCCGCCCATCGCAATCACCCACCCACGCTTTAGCCGCGGAAGGTAGGAGTGAGCCCCCCCTGCAACTCGGAACNNTCATTTGTATACCAACAAACGGAAATTGTGAAGCGGCAGATACCTTCTCGACAATGTGGTGGGAGCCCCCGCATTGATGCGGGGGAGGAGCGCTTCAGCGCTCCGAAAAGATCCGCGCTTCAATCCCTCCGGCTTTAGCCGCGGAAGATTGGAGTGAGCTCTCACCCTCGCGCGCCATTTATTCATCCCCAAAAAATCCACGCCCATAGTCCTCCGCCAGCTAATGCTGCTGGGATCAAGCCCGCGCGTGGGCCTCGCAGGCCAACACCGCTCGCAAGCGACACGCGATTATACACGCCCCGTTTAACCCGAGAAATCGCAAACGCCCGCGTCGGCTCATCTGCCTATTGTTATGCTCTGTCGCGGGCCTCGTCGAACTTGGATGGAATACCGCCCCGCGCGGTTGTAAGCCGCGACGCGGTTGTCACGCAGCTCTGATGAGGTAGATGTTTCCGTTCTCCGCGGATCTAATCGCCTGAAATTTCAAATCTCAAATCGCCAATTTCTCGGTTCCCTTTTCTCTTTTCCATCTTCCGCTCTACGCAGGCCGATCCGGATAAATGGATTTCGGAAATCGATAATCAGGAAAGCATGCGCAAACCAACGCTACAGTGCGCATTGAATCAGAAAACCACCTATCTAGGAAAGTAATGCGCGCGCCGAGAGCCTTTGCGGGCACCCCATTCTTGCGCAGCAAGGGTGGGGCTTTTCCGTAGTCGAGCCCAAATTTCTTTTTCCGTTTCCGAGCTGCTCGCAAAATCAGTTTGCGTCGAGCTCTCTACACATCTCGCGCGCCTCACTCACTCCCGCGCGAGCGCGTCTTTACATCCCTTTGATTATCGGTTAATACTTCGGCATTCGGGAAGCTGCCTATGGCGAGCAAACAAGCCGGAATTGGCGAAAATCCAGATCGCGGCATACCCTGGCCAACAACAATCGCCTCGCTAACCGTAGGCGCCGCATTCCTCGCACTGTGGTTCTGGCTGCTCCCGCCCTGGCTCGGCTTCCAGGTTGACACATCAGGCGCAGCCCACTGGCGTTGGCTTGCCGCCATCCCGTCAGTCCTCGGTTTCGCGGTCTCATTGCGCTGCATCTGGGATTTCGGCTGGACAGGACGCGGAACCCCGGCGCCGGTGGTCCCGCCGAAGCGATTGGTGGTGGTGGGCTTCTACCGCTATGTGCGGAATCCGATGTACGTGGGTTTCGCTACCGGGTGGATTGGGCTGTGGGTGGTGTTCGGACATCCCGACCCGCTGGCGATCGCTGCCGTGGCGGCGGTTGCGCTGGGTGTTCATTTGTTTGTCGTCTTCTATGAAGAGCCGACATTGCGCAAGAAATTCGGAACCGAGTACGAGAAGTATTCTCGGAACGTAAGGCGTTGGCGGCCGCGGATGCAAGGCTGGAACCAGTCGTAATCCAATCGCTTTCCGGGGTTGAACCGATTCCAGACTGGCGGCGGATCACGCCTGGCCGAGCACCCTCGCTATCCGAGACCGCTCTGCCGAGCAAGCTTTAGTGCTTCGATGGCTGCTCCTCGCGCCCCGGCGGAGTCGCCATTGGGCATCACATAGATTGGAATGCCGGCCTGCTCTTCCCGCTGGCTGGGCATGGCCGCGCGGATTTGTTCCATGAACCAGCGTTGGAACTCCGGACTGGTTTCGAGGGCACCCCCTCCGACGATGAATGCATCGGGGTCGAAAGTATTCACCATTTCGTCGAAGAACAGACCTAGGGCATGCGCTTGGACCCGGAAAACCTCTTTGCACAGCGGATCGCCTTTGTCCGCCAGCCCGCGCACGAGTTTGGCTGCTTGGTGGAGATCCAGTTTGGCCAGTTCGTGACCGGGATACCGCGGCAGAAAATATGGCAGAATATTCTTTTCGATGGCGGTGAGGGAGCACAGCGACTCTAGATCGCCGGTGCGGCCGCAATTGCATTCCGGCTTGATTCCACTGGTTCCGGCGATGCTCTGATAGGGAATCAGCACATGGCCGAGCTCTCCGCCGAATCCGTTCTTTCCCTTCACGACATTGCCTTCGAGGATAATGCCGCCGCCATTTCCGGTGCCGATGACGATGGAAATCGATGTCTCCCGGCACCTGGAACCAAAGATCGCGTAATGCCCCCAGAGCGCGGCTGCGTTGGCATCGTTCAGATAGGACACCGGTTTGCCGAGCTTGTGTGCCAGACCCTGGCAAATATCGAATCCGGCCCACTTCGGATGGACAAAGTTTGTGGAACCTCTGGCGCTAAGTTGGCCCGCGGCACTGGCCGGGCCGGGAGTGTCGAGGCCAACCGCGACCACGTCCTCCAGAGCAACCCCCGCTCTTTCCGCAGCGATCTTGAGACCATCTGCAATCTGCTGAAGACAGATCTCTGGGCCTTGCTTCGCGAGCGCGGGATGCTCACACAGGCCCTCGATGAGGAACGTCTCCTCATCGTTCAGTAACGTATAGTTGATGGCAGTTCCGCCCAGATCCACTCCGGCCACTGCTCGCACGATTCGCTCCTCTATTCTTCGATATCGGTCCGTCCCAGCTTAGCAGAATCGGGAACCGAAGCTGGGACCGAGAATCCGCTCTTCGAGTTGATGCATGAAATGTTTTGACTGGTTGGTGTACTGGACTGGTAATCAAAACCGGGTTGTTCATATCGTCCGGCAGCCCTCTCGACCTCGCTCGACTGGCCAAGGTGTAGTTCTTAGAGTCACTTCCACTCGCGCAGCGCGATTTCAGGATAAACCTGGCGTACAGAATTGGCACCGCTGCGTATCATAGAAGCTGTGCGCCGCTTTCGGAATTGTTCATGCGTGCTTTTGTGCCTGATTGCGTTTACGACGCGGGCGGGGACGGCCGAAGACCCCGCCGAGCGAATGCGTGCGCTGATCGTCGCTGATGAGCAGAGTGCGAAGCCTTCGCCCGACCGTTGGCCCGATCTGAGCCCTGAGGCGCTGCGCGAACGGGAAGCGCTGGACCGGACAACACTCGCCAAATTGCATGCTGTGACGCGCAAGGATCTGGCGGCGGGCGATCGCACTGTCTACGACTTGTTCGAGTGGCGTCTCAACCGCCGGCTGGAACAGTTCCGCTTGCGGTTGTACCTGACCCCATTCTGGAATGACGACCGCTACGTGAGGTTTGCCGGAGTGTTGGGGACCGCAGCTGCGCTCTCGCCGGACTCTCGAGGAAAGGTCGAATCTTTTCCTGCGCACGCGAGCCAGGCGGTTGCACTCCTGCGTGAGGGCATCCGTGTGCGAATGCTCCCCTCCGAAGACCTGGTTCGATCCGTTTCAGAGGGATGCTCTGCTAGTCCGCCGGGTGTCAACCCGGAGGACCCCGGGTGGAACGAAGCGCGGAAGGCGGCGAAGGATTTTTGCGACTTCCTGTTGAACGAATACCTCCCGGCCTGCCCAATGTCCCGCAGCCTAAGCCAGTGGCCGAATGGAGCTGAAGTATACCGGGAGCTGGTGCGCCGCTACACCACCACCGACCTCGATCCCAAGCAGATTCACGAGTTCGGCGTCAGTGAGGTGGCGCGGATTCGCGGGGCTATGCTGCCTGTAATCGCACGGACCGGCTACCCGGGATCGCTGGATGAGTTTCTCAAGTACGCTCGCACCGAGCCCCGCTTTTACTTCAGCAATGGCGATGATCTGCTGACGGCATATCGGGCCGCTCTGGAGCGGATCAAGCCGCTGGTGCCGACGGTAATCGGCCACATTCCGCGCAGACCGCTCTCAGTGGAGCCGTACCAAGGCGACATAGCCGCAATGTGGCACGCCCCGCAGCCGGGGCAGCCGGAGGCAGTAGTTTATGTGGCCGTGAACAACCCGGAGATCCATCCAAAGTTTGAGATTATCCCTCTGATGCTGCACGAAGGCACGCCGGGACATGAGCTGCAGCACGCCGTGGCCGACGAACTGAAGGCCGGCAATAGCGATGCCATTTCTGCATTCGAGCGCAATGCCGGACAGAACCTCGCGTTCGCGGAGGGATGGGCGCTTTACGCCGAAGGTCTGGGCAGGGAAATGGGTCTGTACACCGATCCTTACGATGAGTTCGGAGAATTGCGCATGGAACTCACCCGGGCGGTGCGGGTTGTGATCGATACCGGAATTCAGGTGGATAACTGGAGCGATAGCCGCGCGAAGGAGTATTTCTTGGCCGAGACCGGGAAGCCCCAGGCGGAGGTCGACAGCGAGGTTTCGCGCACCCTGTGGCCAGGCGGCCAGCTTGCGTATAAGGTGGGGCAGTTCCGCATCCAGCGTCTGCGGGAAGAAGCCTCTCGCGCACTCGGATCGCAATTCAACGTGCGCGCTTTTCACGACGCGATTTTACGCTGGGGTCCGCTGCCGCTCGACATCCTGGAGCGCAAGCTGGACGATTGTTTGAATGCGCCGAGCTGCGCCGCCGAACTGACCAGGCACTGAGACTTCCTGAGCCGCCGGTGCTTGCCCCGCTCA
>PKYX01000153.1 GCA_003132825.1 Acidobacteriaceae bacterium | reverse complement strand
TATCAGTACGACATGCTGGTGATGGAGAACCTCTACGGGGACATCATCTCCGACCTGTGCGCGGCGTTTGTGGGCGGTCTCGGATTTGTGCCCGGGGCAAATATCGGGGACCAGTGCGCGATTTTCGAGGCCGTGCACGGTTCGGCGCCGGACATTGCGGGCAAAGACATTGCCAATCCGACCGCGGTGATCCGTTCGGCGCAGCTCATGCTGCTTCATCTGGGTGAGAGCGAAGCCGCGCACAAAATCAGCACGGCGCTCGAGAAGGTTTACCGCACTCGCGACAAACTGACCCGCGACGTGGGCGGCAAAGCCGGGACCATGGCATTCGCCGATTCGGTGATCGAGGAAATGGCATCGGGTGATTCCGCATCCTCCTCCGTCGGGGCTTGCTGATCCCGATTTTTGTTTTTCGCTGGGGCACTCTGCCTACTTCTGCCTACTTCTGCGTACTTCTGCGTTGACGAACCTGTCCGTATTGAGTAACATCCGTGTCCGTCAAGGGACTCGGGGGAATGGCGATCCGAAATCGGCGTATTGCTGTGGTGCTGTTCCAGCTCGGCGGCCCCGACACCCTGGAAGCGATCGAACCTTTCCTTTTTAATCTGTTTTCAGACCCCGACATCATTGACTTTCCCTTTGCCCGCCTGGGGCGTAAAGCGCTCGCCAAACTGATTTCTACGACTCGCGCCAAGAAGGTGCAGCACCACTACGCGGCCATCGGCGGCGGCTCCCCCATCCGGCGCTTTACCGAACTGCAGGCCCGCGCTCTCGAACGGGCGCTGGGGGAGTCTGGACTGGAGGCGCGCTGCTTTGTGGCCATGCGGTATTGGCATCCCTTTACCGCCGAGGCGATCGCCGGGCTGCGGGCGGCGGACTGCGCCGAAGTGGTGCTCCTTCCCCTCTATCCGCAATACTCCTCGACCACCACGGGCAGCAGCCTGCATGAGTGGCAGCGATTGTTTGCCGAGGATCTGCCCGTGCATACGGTGCGGAATTTTTACCGCCACCGGCTCTATCTGGATGCGCTGGTCGAACGAATCGGGGAAGCCCTCGATCGCTTCCCGCGCCCGGCGGAGGCGGAGCTGGTGTTCAGCGCACACAGCGTTCCGCAAGCGGCGATCGAAAAGGGAGATCCCTACCAGCGCGAGATCGAAGAAACCGTGGAACTGCTGATCGAGCGGGGCGGATGGCGGAACCACCGCCATCTGTGTTATCAGAGCAAAGTGGGAGCCAGCAAATGGCTGCAGCCCTCCCTGCACGCTACGCTGCGGGAGCTGGCTCGCGCCCGGGCCCGCGAGGTCTGCGTGGTTCCGGTTTCGTTTGTATCCGACCACGTGGAGACTCTCGGGGAAATCGACCACGAAGCGCGCCAAGAAGCCGCGTCCCTCGGCATCGCCCAGTTCGAAATGACAGCTGGACTGAATGATTCGCCGGTTTTTATCGCGGCGCTGGCCAGTCTGGTGGCGGGAGCGCTGAGAGTTCCTGGCCGTGCTGACGTATACGACCCACGTCCTGTAAGCTGTTCGGCAGCCGCAGACTAGCCGACGAGTCAGTTTTCAGGAGTTGGACCGGAGCAATCGATCGAGGACTCGGCCGAGCCGGCAGGATGAGGTAAGGACGGATGGCAGACCAGTATCAGACGGCAACAAGTGGCGTCCGAGGGCGGCTTCCGGCATTGCCGAGGAGCGCCCTGAATCCTTCGGTGATCGCCGCTGAGCAGGCGTATCGCAAACGGTCTAACCTGGTGTTGCTCACCGACGAGGACATTGCCAATCTGAAGGCTGGCGAACCCATGGCATGGGAGCGCGCAGCGGCCGCCGGAGGAATTCCGGCGGCCGCGGCCGCGGCTCCACCCGCCGCTGCCTCGACTCTAGCGGCGGCGCCGGCTGCTCCTCCGGCCCCTACCGCTCTGCCCCCGCCGGTGGCCGCAGCCGCTACTGCGACAGCAGCGGGAATAAGCCCGGAAGTGGCCAAAATCGTGGCCGCTGGGAAAAAATGGGGCAAGTCCTCGATTGCCGCCGAGCAAGCTCGTCGCAAACGCAACAATCTGCCTCCCTTGAATGATGCTGAGATCTCTGCCCTGCTGGGCGAGCCGGCGGCCGCGGCGCCTGTAGCAGCGGCCCCGACTCCAGCGGCGACTTCCGCCGCGGTTCCGGCCGCGCGAGCGGCCGCGCCGGTGGTCACGGCCTCGGCGGCTGCTTCGGTGGCGCGCACGGGCGAGTCCACCCGCTACGTGGGAACTCCGGCGGTCGGAACTTCGCGGGCAGCGGCCGCGGCTGGGGTGGCCTCTGTCGGGCCCGAAGACAACGAAATCAACCGCCAGCGCCGGCAGTTTGTTTGGAGCGCGGTGGCGGCGTTTTTGGTGGCCTGGTTTATCGCCTTCTTCCGCTTCTTTCTGCCGCGCACCCTGTTTGAGCCCGCCACCAGTTTCAAGATCGGCTATCCCTCCGATTACGGCCTCGGCGTGGACACAAAATTTCAGCAGAAGTATCGCATCTGGGTCGATCGCACGCCCGACCGCTTGTTCATCATCTACGCGCGTTGCACCCACCTCGGATGCACACCGGACTGGAAACCGGCGGAGAACAAATTCAAGTGTCCATGCCACGGCAGCGGCTACGACAGCGAGGGAATCAACTTTGAAGGCCCCGCGCCACGGCCCATGGATCGCGCTCACGTGGAAATTGCTCCCGACGGCCAAATCCTGGTAGATGTGGCTAAGCTCTATCAGTGGCCGAAGGGGCAGCCGAGCGGGTTCAATGACCCGGGCGCATATTTGCCGGGCTGATCGGACCAGAGCCCGGGGCCCGCAGACAGCGCTTCGGGCGGGCCAGAGTTTCGCGGCCCGAGGCGCCCGCCAGAGTACGGAAGAAGAGGAAACGATGGCTGAAGAAAACCAAAACGGCAAAAACGGCAAAGAAGTCGGCTTGCTCGAGAAAGTCAAAGCCGGAGTCAAGGAAGACCTCCAGTCTCTGAAGACCGACATGCCGGCGAAAGCCAAGGAGCAGATCGAGGGCCTGAAAGACCCGACCAAGACCCAGGTCTACACCTCGATCTTCCGCCACAAGCATGACGACACGCCGCGCAATCGGGCGCTCGGTGTGCTTTCCAATGTTTTCCTGCATTTGCATCCGGCGAAAATCAATCGCGACGCCGTGCGCTACAGCTATACCTGGGGTATGGGTGGAATTACGTTCTACCTTTTTATCGTGCTCACCTTCACCGGCGTCCTGCTGATGTTCTACTACCACCCGAGTAAGGTGCAGGCTTTCCGCGACGTTTTGTATCTGGAGCACGATGTCCCGTTCGGCAAGATCCTGCGCAACATGCACCGCTGGGCGGCGCACTTGATGGTAATCGCCGTCTGGTTGCACATGTTCCGCGTGTTCCTAACCGGCTCCTACAAAAAGCCGCGCGAGTTTAACTGGAACATCGGCGTTCTGTTGCTGGTGTTCACTCTGCTGCTCTCCTTCACCGGCTATCTTCTGCCCGACGACCAGCTGGGTTTCTGGGCGGTCACGGTGGGCACCAACATGGCCCGCGCCACTCCCCTGCTCGGCCACGAAGGGCCGTTCGGTCATCAACTGGGGATGACGCCCTATAACGACGTCCGTTTTGGCTTGCTCGGCGGATCGATTGTGGATGCCAATGCCCTGCTGCGATCCTATATTTGGCACTGCATCGGCATTCCGATTGTGGCTTCGGTGCTGATGATTGTTCACTTCTGGCGCGTGCGCAAAGACGGTGGCATTTCCGGACCGGCGCCGGTAATGCTCGAAGCCGAAGCCGATAAACCTCGCCGTGGGCCGAAGGCCGCAGGCGAGTAGCAAGTTAGACCCGGGGGACAGCCGCGCGCGGCTGTCCCTACATGAGCCTTGGAGCACTTATGGACTGGCATCAGCTTTGGGAAATCGCTTCCGCCCCGGACAACGTGCCCATCGTGGGTCTGATTCCGCTGCTGGCTTTCTACATTTACCTGGCGTGGCGCCAGGCCCATGCCAACGATCAGCTCATTGCGCAACTCGAAACCGATCCCGTGCTCGCCAAAACGCACCATCGCAAGACCTGGCCCTTCCGCCCCGGCTGGCAGAAAGAAATCCATGTCTGGCCGTTCTTGCTGCGCATTGAATTTCTCGCCGCCATCATCGTCACCATCGTTCTGATGGTCTGGTCGATCACCCTGAATGCGCCGCTCGAAGAGCCCTCGAATCCCAACCTGACCATGAATCCGGCGAAGGCGCCCTGGTATTTCCTCGGACTACAGGAAATGCTTGTATATTTCGATCCCTGGATCGCCGGTGTGGTCATGCCCACGCTGATCATTGTCGGTCTGATGGTGATTCCTTACGTCGACACCAATCCTCTGGGCAGCGGCTATTACACCTGGAAGCAGCGGAAGTTCGCCATTTCTACGTTTCTGTTCGGCTTCATCATCCTTTGGATTTCGATGATCATCATCGGGACCTTCATTCGCGGCCCGGGATGGCAGTGGTTCTGGCCGGGGCAGACCTGGGACCACAATCGGCTGATTTATGAGGTGAATCGCGATCTGCCGGATCTGTTCGGTATCACCTCGAACCTGGCCAAGATTATCTTTGGCGCGATTGTGGTGGGCGGCTACTACCTGGCTGGCGGATTTATCGTGCATGCGTTGTTCCGCCGTTACAACCGGAAGGATTATCAGCGGATGAGTTTGCTGCAATACTCGATCGTCATGGTGTTTTTGCTCTCCATGGTGGCGTTACCCATCAAGATGGGGCTGCGGTTGTTATGGCATATCAAGTACGTGTGGATTACGCCCTGGTTTAACGTTTAGTCGTCAGTCTGCGGTCGTTCTGTGGTCGATGACGGGTGATTCGGTTCCGCCGATGGAACGCCCAGGGACGACCGATGGCTAGTTCGCGGGAGGATTCGGTGGCCGAACAACCCATTCCGGAGCAAGACCCGGTCGTCACGCAGTCCTATGCGCTGCACTACGTCGTGGCCATGGTCCTCCTGATGGCGACGCTGTTCTGGGCGCTGGCGGACGAATATTACGGCCAGCGGCCATGGAAGACCTATCAACACGAGTGGCAGACCCGCTATCTCGCCTTGCTCAGCCAGGAGAGCCCCAAGTCCGCCGCCGCCCTCAACGCAACCGAGAAAAGCGAGGATTACAAAGCCCTGCAGCAATCCTACGACCAGGCGGATCAGCAGACCAAGGCCCAGGTAGCCCAGATCAAGCAGCAGTTAGCCGATTCGAACGCCAAGTTACTGGCGGTGCGTTCAGTCTTCACCGACCGGCGCGCCTACGTCAACGCTCTGACCTACGACATGGAGACCTCGACCAGCGCTTCGGCCAAGAAGAGCTATCAGCAAGAGCTGGAGGAATACGAAAGCGAACTCGCGACGGTTGAGTTTCCCGACCACACGGTGAAGAAGTACACCTTCAAACAGCTCGAGGAAGCCTTTAACGAAGCCAACGCGGAAAAAACCCGGCTGAGTCTCGAACTCGGTGACGTCCTCAAGCCCGTCACCGAGGCCAACACGAAAATGCAGGCCTACATCACCGACCACATGGTGGACTTGACCCCGGAGCAGATCGACGGCTTGAAAAAGAAAACCGATGACTGGGATCCGCACATCGTTCAAATCAACGTGCCCGAAGCCAACATTGTGGACCGATGCGAGTCCTGCCACATGGGCGTCCGTGAACAGCTGAGAATCACCCCCGCCTCCATGACTCCGGCCGGGGAGAAGCGCCCCGATGAGTATGCCCGCGCCTTTGTCAGCCATCCCGAGCCCCAGTTGCTCGAGCTTCACGATCCGGACAAATTCGGCTGTTCGCCCTGCCACCAGGGAAACGGCCGCGCCACGACCAGCGTGGAGAAGGCGCACGGGAACTATGAGCACTGGCTGTGGCCGCTGTTCCCCAAGCAAAATGTCGAGGCCGGCTGCCAGACCTGCCATGCCGCTGACATGGTGTTGGCCAGCGGGGACATGGAATGGAAAGTGATCGACCAGGGCAAGGATCTGTACCGGCAAAAAGGCTGCATGGGCTGCCATCGCTACGAAGGCTACGACAAAGAGCCGGAAGACCTAAACAACACCACGCAGCAGATCAAACTGTTCGAGCAGCAGAAGATCGATAACCTGAAGCAGTCCTCCTACTTGATGAAGCAGGCGGATCTGGCGGCGAGCAACGAAGACGCCAACCAGCTGAACGAAGAAGCCATCGCCCTGAAGGTCGCCAACAGCAAGATTGATGGCCGGTTGCAGCAGCTGGACTTCCAGAACCACAACCTGATGCAGGACGTGAAGAAGGTGGGACCGAATCTCAAAGATATCCGCCTCAAGCTGAACCGGAATTGGATCCCGGTCTGGCTGAAGAAGCCGACCGAGTTCCGTCCCACCACCAAGATGCCGAACTTCCGCCTCAATGACGAGCAGATCCACTCCATCGCCGCCTATCTGTGGCAGTCGGCGCTCGCCGATTCGCTGCCCCCACAGAAGCCGGGCAATGCTGAGCACGGGAAAGAACTGTTCGAAACGCGAGGCTGCATGGCTTGCCATTCGATCGGCGAAGGCCAGCAGATGGAGGGCGGAACCTTCGCCGCGAATTTAACCCGCGAAGGCGAAAAAGCCAATTACGATTACCTGGTCCGCTGGATTCACAACGCCCGCGAGCGCACGCGTCCCTATTGTCCCTACGAGAAAAAAGACATTGGGCCGGAGGACTATGCCAAAAAAGGTCTGCCCTACGTCTTCGATCTCGAGCACAGCAAGTGCCCGAATGACGGCCATGAGCTGCAAGTGCAGAACATGACGGTGATGCCGAGTCTGCGTCTGAGCACCGAGGACGCGCAGGATATTGCTTCCTATCTGATGACCCAGAAGCGGCAGGAACCCTCGGCCTACGCCGATGCTTCCTACATGGACGATCCCCGACTGAAGGACGAAGGCAAAAAGTGGATTCGCCAGTTCGGCTGTGCCGGCTGTCATGAAATTGCCGGCCTCGAAGATGAGGGCCGCATCGGCACTGAGCTTACCCAGGAAGGCAGCAAGCCGATCGAGCGTCTCGACTTCGCTCTGTTCACCGTTTCAGCGGAACGGGGCACCGAAGAGCCCATCACGGATGCAGAGGATTTGGCGCGGCTGCCCGAAGGCCCGGCGAAAGGGCCCTGGTACAACCTGAAGGGCTTTTTCGAGCACAAATTGGCCGAGCCCAATGTCTACGACAAGGGCAAGATCAAGGGCCCGATGGAAGCACTGCGCATGCCCAATCTGCACCTGACCAAGGAGCAGATTCAAGACCTCACCACGTTCCTGTTGGGCAGCCAGCAGTCTTCGCTGCCAGAAAGCTATCAGTATGTGCCGGGCGATGCCCGCCGCGATATTCAGGAAGGCTGGTGGATCATCAAGAAGTACAACTGTATGGGCTGCCACCAGTTCATTCCCGGACAACGAACCGTGATGATGGGGTTGCAGCAATATCAGGATGCGCAGGAGCAGTTGCCGCCGAAGCTGCTCACCGAGGGCGCGCGCGTCGATCCCGAGTGGCTGCGGAAATTCCTGACCAACCCGGCCCTGAGTGAAAACGATACCAACCGCAATGGCGTGCGGCCTTACATCCGGATCCACATGCCGACGTTCTACTTCTCGGATAACGAACTGCGGAAGCTGGTGCGCTTCTTTGAGGCGCTCTCGCAGCAGCCCATGCCCTATATTCCGGAGGAGGTGCCGACGCTCACCGCCAAAGAGACCGACATGGCGCGCAGCCTGTTCTCGAGCACCGCCGCGCCGTGCCTGAAGTGCCACGCCACCGGCGATCCGCAGCACGACCGAATCGCCACTGCACCGAACTTCCTGCTGGCGAGAGAACGCTTGAAACCGGACTGGGCGGAGCGCTGGATCACGGATCCACAGGCGATCAGTCCGGGCACGTCGATGCCTTCCGGACTTTTCCGGCTGCAAAACGGACAGTGGGTTTTCGCCGGACCAACTCCGCCTTCGTTCCAGGGCTACGAGAAGGACCACACCAAGCTGCTGGTGGATTACATCTTCCAGTTGACCGCCGCGGAACAGCGACGCGTGGCCGCGGCCCGAGCGCAACCGGCGGCAAAAGGCGGCGGTTCCGAGTAGAATGTCGGGTTCGGTGTGGCAGAGTCGATGTGGCGCGGACACTCCGGTCCGCGTGGCAGTGGCAGAATGCTTCCGGGATCGGCGGCGACTCGCCGGCATCGAGTACCTGTAGTGTGTAGGACGATTTTCTCAACCTTCCAGAAAGGGCGACATCATGAATAAGAAAAACATCGCAATGCTTGGCCTTCTCTTCTTGCTTGGCCTGTGGTTCCTCGAGGGGTGCAGCAAGAAGGAAACTCCCGCTGCGGAGCAACCCGCATCTTCCGAAATGGCCCAGCCTGCAGCCACCCCCATTGATCCGAGCACCGTAGCCAGCGTCCAGGGCACCGTCAAGTTCGACGGCGCTGCCCCCAAAGCCCCGAAGATTGACATGAGCCAGGACGCTGCCTGCAAAGGCACCAACACCGCCGAGACGGTGGTCGTCGACAATGGCAATCTGGCCAACGTTTTTGTCTACGTGAAGGACGGCTTGGGTGACCGGACCTTCGATGTTCCCGCGACCGCGGCTACCATCGATCAGTCCGGCTGCAAGTATCATCCTCACGTGCTGGGCGTGATGGCAGGCCAGAACATCGAGATCAAGAACGACGACATGACCACGCACAACATTCACCCCACCCCGGCCGCCAACCGCGAGTGGAACGAATCGCAGCCTCCGCAGACGGCGCCGCTCGAGAAGAGCTTTGCCCGCGAGGAGGTCATGCTGCCGGTGAAGTGCAACCAGCATCCCTGGATGAAGATGTACATCAACGTAGTGAAGAGCCCGTTCTATGCGGTGACTGGGCCGGATGGCAAGTATGAAATCAAGGGCCTGCCGCCGGGCGACTACACTTTGGCCTTCGTGCAGGAAAAACTGCCCGAACAGGATGTAAAGGTCACTCTCGCCGCCAAGGACAGCAAGACCGTCGATGCCAGTTTCAAACCGTAGCTGGCGGAAAAATCCGAGGTGGTAAGTCGCCGCAGGNNTTGACCCGCCCCCGCCCGCGTTACAATCAATATTTGGAACCGATCGTACCCAAGGAACCGCTTCTGAAAGCCTCGTCCACACCCTACAACCCGGCGCTCCATCGTTTCGCCGTCTTTACGGCCGGGGCAACATTCCTGCTGCTCATCGCCGGAGCGCTGGTCACAAGCAATGATGCCGGCCTTTCGGTTCCCGACTGGCCGACCTCGTTCGGATCGCTCTACAAGATCCCGCATATGGTCGGCGGAGTGAGATTTGAGCATACCCACCGCATGATCGCCGAGCTGATTGGGTTGCTCACCATTGCCATCGCGGTCTGGACCTGGCAGAGCGACCGCCGCCGCTGGATGAAAAGCCTGGGCGTCGCCGCCCTGGGCACAGTAATTGCGCAGGGCATTTTGGGCGGCATCACGGTGTTGCACTTTCTGCCGCCAGCGATTTCCTCCGCCCACGCCGCCCTGGGGCAGACGTTCTTTTGCCTGGCCGTCGCCATTACCTTGTTCACTGGAGAAAATTGGGTGGCCTGCCAGCCCGCTCCTGGCGCCCTCGACAGGCGCCATCCCAGGCTGCTGACGCTCGCCTTGCTCTCGATTTGCTGCCTCTATGCGCAATTGATTCTCGGCGCCATGTTTCGACATCACGGCTTGAGTTGGTGGCCGCACGTGGCGAATGCGCCCGTGGTCGCGGCCTTGCTGACTTGGACGGCGATTCGCGCCCTGACCGAGCAGGCCAAGACCCAGGCGGTGCGGCGGCCGGCCATGCTCGTGATTTGGCTGCTGATGGCGCAGCTCTGTTTGGGATTCCTGGCGTTTATGACCCGCGTGGCCTGGGGACACGACGCGGTGCAACCGGAGTGGCCCATGGTCGCCTCGACGGTTGCTCATGTGGCGGTTGGAGCCTTACTGTTGGCCACGACCGTGATTCTGGCCATCCAGGTGTGGCGGTATGTTCCGGTACCCCTGAAGGAACGCGTTCCGCGCGGGGAAGCCTTCGCCGTGCCCACCACCGGTTCCGACTGATGTCACGACCGATCTGAGGGTAGAATACTCTGTGACCCCAAACGCACCTGCGTTCATCCCGGTAGGGATCGCAGCGGAAGCAGCGCCCGCCGCTTCCGCTCCCGTCATTTCGGTCGAGAACATCGTGCACCGTTATGATCGCCGCACCGCGCTCGACGGCGTCTCTTTCGAGGTGCGACGCGCCGAGCTGTTCGGCCTGCTGGGCCCGAATGGCAGCGGCAAAACCACACTGTTTCGTATTCTTTCCACCCTGATGGTTCCCTCCAGCGGCCGCGCCGTCATCCTGGGATGTGATGTCGCCACCGACCCCAGCACGTTGCGCCGGAAAATTGGGGTGGTCTTTCAGGC
>PKYX01000025.1:383-4791 GCA_003132825.1 Acidobacteriaceae bacterium | reverse complement strand
TGTTCTTTGGGGAAAAGAAACTTCCGCACATGCGCGCCATGATCATGGCCCGCGACGAGAAGGAACGCCGCGCGGCGCTGAAGAAGCTGTTGCCTTTGCAGCGCGCGGATTTTGACGGCGTGTTCCGCGCCATGAACGGGTTCCCGGTTACCATCAGAACCCTCGATCCGCCGCTGCACGAGTTTTTGCCGCGACGCGAAGACCTGATGGTGGAGATTGCGGTGCTCGAAGCCACTAAACCGAAATCGCCGAAGCTGAAAGGACTCCGTATTATCTTGCGGCGGGTGGAAGAGCTGCATGAATTCAATCCCATGCTCGGCCACCGCGGCTGCCGGCTGGGAATTACCTATCCCGAGATCACCGAAATGCAAGTGCGCGCCATCTTCGAAGCGGCGGTCGCCGTCGCCAAGGACGGCGTGAAAGTCTACCCGGAAGTGATGATCCCGCTGACGGCGACGCTGAAGGAAATGGCGAATCAGGCGGCGATTGTGCATCGCGTGGCCCAGGAAGTATTCAAAGAGAAAGGCAAGACCCTGGAATACCTGGTGGGCACGATGATCGAGCTTCCGCGGGCGGCGCTGGTGGCGGATGAGATCGCAAAAGAAGCGCAGTTTTTCTCCTTCGGGACCAACGACCTCACGCAGACCACGTTCGGCTTCTCGCGCGACGACGTAAACAAGATCCTGCCAACCTATCTTGCCGAAGGTATCTTGAAGCAGGATCCATTCGCCGTGCTCGACCAGGAAGGGGTCGGGCAATTGGTGCGCATGGCGACCGAACGCGGACGCAAGACGCGTCCCAAATTGAAGGTCGGAATCTGCGGAGAGCATGGCGGCGAGCCCTCGTCGGTCGAGTTCTGCCATCGGATCGGCCTGGACTATGTTTCGTGTTCACCATTTCGCGTGCTGACAGCCCGTCTGGCTGCCGCGCAGGCAGCGGCTTCGGACAAGATGAAGGGTGAAGCGGGCAGGACGAAGTAGATGGACCACGGCGGACACGGAGACGATGGCGTCTCCGTGTTCTTGGTGGTTATTGGACTCTTTGCAGCCGCGCGATCAGTTTCTGCGCGAAGTTTTCTTCTGATTCCGACCACAAGAGACGCGTGCTGGCGCCGGAGTTCTTTTCCACTTGGGTCGTGAACTCAACCAGCTTTTGCACATTGGCGCGGACTTTGGTCTCAGCGTCGGCGGTGAGCGCTACGCCCTCGTGCAGGAAGGGCGTGTCCAAGCCGAAATCCACTTGAATGTGGCCAGCCTCGTGATGCATACCTTCATCGAACTCCAGACCATGAACCAGGAACTTTGCTTGCACCGGTTGCAACGCCCACTGTTTTCCATCCTCGGCAAGGATCCAGAGATCCCAAAAGGTTTCGAATAGGTAGGCAAAATCCTCGTGCAGCAAGTCGAAGGCGATGGTTACAGCTTCTTCCGGAGCGAGTCCTGGCCGGAAGCGCCGTTCGAGAATCGTAGGCTCTTCCCAGGAAACGGGGTGAAGAGCCAAATAGGTAATTCCCGGTCGCAGCGCTGAGAACGGAAACTGCTGCATGACAGTCAGCCCACGCGGCAGCATGTCTTCGGCCTCGAAGCTGGGAAACCAGAGACTCAGATAGAGAGGATCAGGCATGAAAAGGTCGCCGGGGCTTGACTGCAATGCGCAGCGACGGTTTATTGTAATGGAAAATGACCGCGGGCCAGAAGCCGGACCCAACTTTTCGCCGTTCGGCAAGGGCGGATCGCGACTCGGCCTCGCAGTTTTGACACTGTACAGAGGCACTGCTACCATCGAAGATCAGCCACGGGCTCCTGCCTTGTGTTATCGTCCCCGTCGTCTAGCCTGGCCTAGGACATCGCCCTTTCACGGCGGTAACACGGGTTCAAATCCCGTCGGGGACGCCAAATCTTATCAGGGACTTTCGAGGAATGGCTCATTTTCTCGTAGGCACAAAAAGGAACACCTTTAGACCGGAATTTGCGGTGCAGTTTTCTGGAAACAGTGATTTTTCGCGCATATCTAACCTGTTCTTGAAGGCACAAAAAGGCACATCGGGAGCGACTGCAGCTCAGCCGCCACGAGAACCAGAAGCGCGGAACAGCCGAATGACCTCACTTTGAGCTTTGCGTTTGTGGATCGTGACTGCCTGGGTATACGTGTCCAATGTGACTCGACTGGAGGCGTGCCGAAGCAGTTCTTGCATCACCTTGATGTCCGCTCCGGTTGCCCTTAACAGTGATGAATAGGTGTGGCGGAACGTGTGCCAACCGATGCGCTCTGTGATGCCAAGTTCCACTGCTGCGGGCCGGATCAGGTTACGCATGATGGATTGGGCCCAATACGGCCGTCGACCGCAGCTAGCCGGACTGGCGAAAACCCAGTCATCTGGCGCTCTATACTTCGTATGCTTGCGCCATTCTCGTAGTGCTTTTGCCAGGTAAGAATCCAGCGGAATTGGCTTCTGTGATGCTTCGGTTTTGCATGGACCCACTACTTGGAAGACGATGGACCGCGTGACACTAATTTCTCGCGTTCGAAAATTAACGTCTTGCCACTTTAGGGCCAGCACTTCGCTCATTCGCAAACCAGTTCCGACGTCGAGTAGCACAAGCGTTCGTTCGCGAAACGGAAGGGCGCGAAGCAACTTTTGAACGTCGGCGACGCTCAGTACTGCAGGGATCCTCCTTCGTTTGGCACTCTGTCGCACCAGCCGAATTGGATTGCGGCCGCAGATGTCGTGCCGGATTCCGTGGTTGAAAAGAACACTCATGAGATTTCTGGCCTTGGCGCAGCTAGAACGAGCAAGAGGCAGGGATCGCAACCACAATTCAACTTCTCCCGCATTGATGCGAGTTAAGGAGATAATTTCCCCAGCGAGGCAAGATCCATTTGCTTAAGTACCTTCATATGTCAGCTTCGTGGAGTGGGTCTTCCAAACGGTATCGGGTTTGAGCTCTCGTTGCCGATAGTGCTCTGCCAGCTCTGACATCGTGAGCGGCTTACCCTTGAGTCGTGCGTCAAAGAAATTGATGTCAAGATGAAGAGCGGCGATCTTTTCCCTTGCCGCTGATTCATCCTCAAGCTGGTCAATGCTGCCTATAACCATCCTGCGATGTTTACGTCTTCCGTCGGGACCTGGTTCTCGCCATCTAAATTCCCAAACGTCCGGTCCGATTTTGCGCTCTGCTTGGATAATGCTTCCTTGTTGCATTGAACGTCCTTTCTGCGCCCCTCAGGCGATACGCATTGAAAACTCAGCTTGTGCTGGTGGGCACAATCCAGGCACAGATTGTCGGACATCGAGGTCGCGGCAACCCAGCAAAATTGCGTGGAGAAATGATTGGTTATCGCTTTCCTGCGGCGATGTCCACGTCGCGCCCGCTATTCACCGATGATCGGCACAAACGCCAGTTCCACTTCATTTTGAGCGTCCTACCGAGTATATTGAGCAACTGATTCAGAATCGATTGTTCGACCGCAAGCACCGGCCACATTGGAGATCACTTGCCGCCAAATATCACATGATGTCGTAAACTCTGGGCATGATACTCGGCGTGATATCGATATCGAATGGAAGGATGAGTCTCGCTGCCGACGAAGGTAGCCGCTGAGGGAAGACGCCCATGAAATTGACTACCTCCGGATCCTTGCCAACGGCAGCTGGCAACATCATTCCTTCGACGCTCCAGTCTCCGGACGCCGTACGCTTCTGGCTAGCCGTTCTGTTTACGGGAGTCGGCACAGGGCTTGGAGCGGCAGCGCTGACTCGGCTCCTGGAACTCGTACAGCACATAGCTTGGAGTGGATCAGCCACTAACATCCTTGACGCGGCTCAGCATGCGACTCCGATGCGGCACATCGCAGTCCTTCTTGCTGCTGCCGTGCTCACGGGTCTCGGACAACTTCTTCTCAAGCATCTCTCCAGCGGAAACGGCATCGATACAACTGCTGCAATTTGGTTCCACGCCGGACGAATGCCGGCTTTGCGCACGCTAGCAAGCGCCGTGCTCTCCGTGATCATCGTAGGCCTCGGGGTATCGCTGGGTCGCGAGGGTGCTCCGAAACAGGCCGGCGCAGTATTCGCCAACTTGTTCTCTGACAAAGGGCGTTTGTCGGATGAGCAGCGCCGGCTGTTGGTCGCCTGNNCCGCCCTTTTTGCGTCGATGATTGCGGCGGGAGTTTCGTGGTTTGCGTTGCCGAACGCGCCTACGTATGTGATCCCGGCCTTCGCTAATTCCGCGGCAATCGTTTTGTGGGCATTGGTCGTGGGGCCGATCGCGGGTCTGGCATCCGTTGGCTACGTTCGCATGGTGACCTGGGCGGATCGCCACCGGCCGAAGGGTTGGGAGCGGATCACGGCGCCGATCATCGTCATCGGAGCGCTCGGGATCGTATCGATCTGGTTTCCGCAAATTCT
>PKYX01000025.1:0-373 GCA_003132825.1 Acidobacteriaceae bacterium | reverse complement strand
TTAGGGCTCCTGTGGTCACACTTCTGGCCAGGCGCTCAACCCGGAATATTTGCATTACTTGGAGCGGGGGCGGTGTTGGGAGCTACAACCCAGGGTCCGATATCGGCCGTTGTTTTAATGATGGAGTTGACGGGAAGAGATCGTTCCTTCATCTTGCCGATGCTACTTGTTGTGGGGATCGCTACACTGACAGCGCGTAGCGTCGATGCGCGATCGATTTACGACGCTAGACTGACGGACGAAGAAATTGAACAACGACAGAAGCAGAGGGACCTGCCCTCTCAGTAAATCTCTGCAGTAACGGCGCAAGGTTTCGTTAAAGCCTGACGGCCCCACATCCGCGCTGGCGCGGATTCTCCCTTGGGTGCCGCGA
>PKYX01000139.1 GCA_003132825.1 Acidobacteriaceae bacterium | reverse complement strand
TCTGGGAACGCCGGAACGGATTTTGCCGAGGTGATGCGCGGAAGCAACTGCAAGTGGAAACCTGTCTAAAGCCGTTGCATCTCAGCGGCGATCGCTGCGTTATTCGCTTGGGCAAGCCGTTTCACAATTTCGACGTAATCCTCCGATATTCAACGGAAATCGGAAAGCTAACGGATAGCCGTCCGATATCGGATGGCTTTCCGATAGCCTTCAGATACATAGGAAGCTTTCGGATACTGGATAGCCTTCCGATATCGGATAGCTGTCGGATATCCATTGGGAAGCCGAAGAGGCTCAGGATAGACTTTTCGCAGAGGTTTTATGCCGGCACTGAAAGAACCATGTCGCCTAGCGAAGTACATCACCACGGGCCCAGGAATCGGTGGTCGTCTTTTCACATGTGGCAGGCCAGGGCGATCGATGGGAGCTAAAGTCGCGAAAATAAGCGACGAGGTAGTTGATGTTTGGCTGAAGGGTCTGCCCAGCTCGACAGGAGAAACGATTATTGTTTCCCTTCTTGGACGCAAGCCCAAGGGCCCAAGCGAATTTAGCTATTACTCATTTCGAGGAGGATTCGACCAGCCCGAGGATCGGCCGGGTTGTCCGACGTGGCAGGAGTGGCTAAACGAGCGTTATGGATGCCGATACAGAGTATGCGAATTTCCGACCATTGATACCGATGACATTCCTGAGAGCACGAAGAAGGTCCTGTTCGAAACGATAATGAAGCTTATGCAGGCCGGAAAAGACTGTCACTGTCGTCGATTCTGGCGGAGTGGGCCGAACGGGGCGTGTAATAACCGGCCTAAAGAAGATGGGAATTCTGTTGGCGGAAGAAAGGTAGAAAGGGACCAAATAAAAGCCGGAAGAGGGCAGGGGATTGAGGGATGTATTTTCCAACCCACAACCCAACCCACAGAATGATGTGCCTTATACGACTTCCGCGAACTTTGGCAGTCCCGGCGGTTTCAATAAGTCGCTTAAGACCGTCCGGGACAGATTGACACGGTAGAGGTCTAAGATTCGAGTCCCCACGTGACCACCATTTCCTTCAATGGTTCACCTGCCCCAGTGTCATTCCGCGAGGCTCCAAATGGCCCATTAAGCGCCCCGAAGCGTTCTTGATGCTGCGATTTCACCGAACCAATCAACCTGTAGATAAATGCGGCACGCTCGCTGTCCCCGTCGGAACCGGGGATCAAGTAGTTCTTGCGACCCAGCGCGACCACACTCAGCGCCCATTGGCAGCTTTATTGTCGATTTTCAAACGACGGTCGTCTCAATACCGTGTCAGCACCTCGCCCCCACTTCGTTCCGTCCGTCTTGGTCTCCGTTTGCTGGTTTGTTGGGCATCGTTGCCCGAATCTTCCACCTTGGCGGGTGGGCTGTTATATGTGGCAAGAATAACGATCGCTCGAAAAGTGATTGGACAGAACAGCGCGCAGGACTCAGAGTGTTAGCCCGGCAGGGCGCGACCGAAGGGACCGCGGGTTGGCGACCCCGGCGCCGGATGCCATTCTTGCTAACCCGGAGAAATTCACAAAATGACCCTCATCGAGCGGTTGCGCTCCAGAAAGAGACCTCTCACGGTCGAAGAATTGGCGGGCATGCTGCGCGTTGCCATGGGAACCCTGTACAAGGAAGTTGACGACGACCACATTCTGCGAAGCTCCATTCGCTTTGATCCTCATCAGATCGCGGACTGGCTGGAAATGAAAACAATGCCGGCGCATTCAGTCAGGACTCGGCGGCAGAATGAATCAATTGCTCGTGCTTAAGCGCCAGCCTGAAACAGCGGGCAAGCGCGCGTCTCTGTTGCGGAGGCCTTCACGCACTTCCGGATTTCTAAGGGATATGGCCATGTACCCTCTATCGACCGAAAAGAAGGCGGTACAAAGCGAAGGACTGTCGGTTGCTCTGGAACGACACTACTCCGTCCCTGAGGTCGCCACCTTGTGGGCTCTCAGTGAAAGAACGATTCGGCGTATGTTCGAAAATGAGCCAGGCGTCCTCTGCTGGGGAAGCTCCGAGCGCCGTTTCAAAAGAGGATACAAGATAACTCTCGTCCTGCGCCTACCGCTCGGCTAGAAGCCGACTCCTGGCACAGCATAATGTCCGGATAGCCCATCAGAATGAGGCGAAATGGGCCTGGCATGTGCCCACCAGAACTCTCCCTTTGCTCGTCCCTTCCTCCCGCGGTGCCTGCATTTTCGTCAGGCTCTCTGGTAGCTCAGCAGAATGGCTCCCGAACCAAAGGTTTTCGCGGTGATGAGTTTCAGAGGAATTCTTTCTCCAATGCCTCGAGACAGGAGGCTGCCGCTGCCCAGCAGAACAGGTTGGAGAATAATCCGGTATTCATCGACTAGCCCCAGTTGCATAAGAGAGGATGCGAGCATGGCGCTGCCGAATATCACCATGTCCATGCCAGGCTGTTTTTTCAATTTCGAGACTTCTTGCTGAATATTGTTCCTGACCAGCCTCGAATTGTTCCAGTCCACTTTTTGCAGAGTCCTGGAAAAGACAATCTTGGGCAAATTGTTCATCTTGTCTGCGATTTCATCAACCGGAGCCGACGGCCAGTACTTGGCCATGAGTTCATAGGTCGCTGACCCGAACACCAGAGTATCCACCGTGCGCAGCAGACCCTTAGCATATTCAAGAAACTCCGCATCCACGATATGCCAATCTAATTCCTTATTGGGACCTTCGAAAAAACCATCCACGGAGGCTAGATTTGAAACAATGACCCTGCGCATTTATGTTTTTCTCCCTCTTCCTCGATTGGCAGTGATTTTAGAACATGCGTCGCCCTGGTCCAGAGAAACCACGGGAACCGAGGGTACACAAGGCACGTCAGTAGGCCGGGGCAGAGATTTTCGCTCAGTGGATATCAGCTCAGGGATGATCAATGGCTGATGAGTTGGGATAGTTTGGAAGCAAAAGGTTCATTGCCGCCGCCAAGGCTAGCGCCGCTGCGAGCGCGACCAGCAGAGCGGCATAGGAACCAGTCGCATCAAAGGCGCGGCCGAGTATCACCGGACCAATGCCTGCCGCAAAGGCATAGAACGTCCAAGTGAGACCGTACAGCGTGGAAAAAGCGCGCAGCCCAAAATAACGAGTCAGCAAGTAGGGTGTGATGGCCGCTTCGCCGCCAGCTCCGACGCCGATGAGCGCAGCAGCCAGGCAGCCCGCAGGAAAACTGTTCGCCCGGGCGAGCAGAAAAATGCCTCCTGCAGTGATCAGGCTCACCGCCAAGGCGACGCGCGCCCCGAAAAATCGGTCCAGCAGCCAGCCCACACCGACCCTGCCGAGCACGCTCGAACCACCCAGCATGGAAGCGCACAGCGCTGCATCTCCGGCCGTGATTCCTCGATCCGTCAGCAACGCAGACATTTGAGTGATCGCCCCATTCATGCTGATCGAACTCACGCAAAGGACGGCGACGATAATCCAGAAGACAAAGGAGCGCAGGCCTTGCTGCCACGTCATTCCAGAATGCACCACAGGGCGAGACTGGTGCCGGATGGGGCCACGTTCGCGAACATAGCGCCAGCTGAGTGGCAGCCCGAGTAGCAAGGCAAGACCACCGAGCGATGCGTAGGCTGCCCTCCAACCCGATCGGCTGATGATGGTTTGCGCAACCACCGGCAGGATCATGGCGCCCAAGCCAGCTCCCACCATCACGAAAGCCAGCGCCGTCCCCAGACGTCGCTGAAACCAGGTAGAAATGGATCGCGAATAAGCCAGATGGGCAGCTCCGTTCCCCACCAAGCCCAGCACGATGCAGGTCAGGTAGAGCTGCCACAGTTCAGAGCGCAACAGGGCCAGCGAAGCAATGGCGCAACCAAACACCGTCATGCAGGGTAAAATGATGCGGCGAGGACCAAAGCGGTCAATCCACCGGCCGAGTAGTGGGGAGACCACACCCAACGTTACGGCGGCGAGTCCGAAACCGCGCGAGACGGCTTCACGGCTCCAGCCGAATTCCGCGCCCAGCGGTTTCACAAAAACCGCGAACGTATAAACGAACAGCGAGCCGAATCCCGCCATCACGCCGAAGCACGCCGCCAGCACCACGCGCCAGCCGTAATAGCCGAGATCAAATTCACCAAGGCCGGTCGCCGGTTCGCCGCTTGCGATCGAATTCCTGCTTTGGGGATGGGGGTCCGAGCTCATGGTTTCCGCCCCAGCCGCGCTGTCTTCGGTGGCCAGCTCACAAGAGTTTTCATTAGAGAATCTAAGGCTTTAAGGCTTCCGCAGAGGTAGGTCTTGGCGGACGGCTCGGACGCCCCTGCGCTGAGTCGCCACCTGGCCGGGCCACAGCGTACATTTCCCTGGCGATCCGCTCGGACAATCCGCCCTTGTATAAATCGAAGTGAGTGCGTCCTTCCAAATACGTAAAGCTGGCTTTGCCTCCCAGATCCTTGATGGTTTGTTCGAGCAGTCGGGCGGGTGCGTCCAGGTGGAAGGTATCCGCGGTGCCAACCGTGAGGTGTATTTTACCGTTCAGCAGCGGACCTATTTTCTTCCAGTTGGTGCGCAACAGGTTCGCAATGTCGTAGTGCTTTTCCCAGTACTCTGCGACCTCTGGATCGATCGTTCCAGTACCGCGATCGAACAGCGGCATGGGGCGTCCATCTTTGCCACGCGGGCTGAAAACCCACTCAAACGACGCCAACTGCCCGCCGTACTCCCCCAAGACACGCTCCTGCAGAGCCAAATCCTCGAGCGATTGCGTATCCTTTCCGCCCATGCGAATAAACATCAGCGGACTGCCGTCATCGCGGTGGAAGAAGTTTGGCAGCGGTGGTTTGGTGATATCAATCAGCGTGAAGTTGCGGAAATCGGCGGGATCGGGAGCCGTAGGCCAAGTGCCGCCGAAAAACCCTGGGTGGGATACCTGCACCCATAACGCCGACCATCCTCCGGAGGAGTGCCCGGTCAGCAGACGTCCGCTGGGCCTGGCATCCATTCGATACTTCTTTTCGAGGTAAGGAATCAGCTCGGTGGTCAGAGCTTTCCCCCAGGGTCCATTGTTTACCGAATCAGCGAACTCATGGGTACCGGTCGGAGAAGCCTGCAGCAGAAGCACCCAGATCATCTCCGGTATCTTTTTGTCCTCCATCTGCTGATTGGTGTTGGTCGCTACGCGCCCGGCCAGATAGTTCATGTCCGCGCCAAAGCCGTGCGTCATGTACACCGTTGGGTAGCGGTTCTTACTGGTGCCGTAGCTGGGCGGCACGACCACCACGCCACGCATATGGATCGGGCGCCCCCAAAAATCGGACAACGATGGACTCAGGAAATCGAACAGTTCGGTGTGGGGTGGCAATTGCAGGGGAGGGTCGGTCTTGCGTTCTTCGAGCGTCAGTGAAATTCGTTGGTTGGTCGAGGGATCAAAGTTCTGTTCTGTGGTCGGGCTCAGCAGATCGCCCTCCGAGGCGTCATAGTAGTACGCAAAACTGTGGTCCACGTCGAGGACCGCGCTGATTTTGTAATTCCCGGCGGGGGCGGTGCAGAATGCGGCGGGATAGGCCAGTTCATCCGGATCAAGGTCGACCGGCGTCTCTGGTGTCAGGTCATGGACCTCTTTCGCCGCCAGCCATACGGAGTGAGCGTCCGGCCCGAAGCTGGGAGCCAGTTTGCCCGCGGCTCCCAGCTGATTGGACATCATGACAATCAGCCGGCCGGAAAGCGCCTGGCCCGCCAATCCGGGAGCGACCGAAACCCGGAACCTCGGATGCTGATCGGCGGGACAGGATTCCGCCTGGGACGGCGGAGCCAGCGAAAGCAGAGGCAAGACAAGCCAGACCGAGAGCAGGAGGTGAACGTTTCTACGCATGNNTTTGAAACCGACAATGGTCCCGGAACCCCAATTGTCATCGAGATACTTCGCGCCGGGAAGGCCGACTCACTTCGTCTGCAGGGTGTCCTGCAAGTGTTGTTGCCTCAGCCCCGGGTCGTATCCCTTCTGCGCGAGGACTTTCCCGTGAGTCCGATGGCCTTCCTTGGAGACGGCGTGGACCCCGGAAGCTGTGATCCATCGATTGTAGAAATTGAACAAGGCGCAAACCGTAATGGTGTAGAAGATCGCCTCGTCGCTCCAGCCGATCGCCCTTAGCGATTTCACGTCGGCCTCGGTGATTGCAGGCAGGTCGCTGGTTACTTTACCGGCAAATCTGAGCAAAGCCTTTTCTTCTGCCCTCAAGGAGGACCCCTCGAGATTCCGCAGCGCGCTCCACACCAGATCCTCGCCTCCGAGCAGTTCGGCGGCAACCGCAACGTGTGCCTGGGTGCAGAACTCGCACTGGTTCACATAGGACGTGTAGGCCGCGATCAACTCCCGCAACCCAGGGTCGAGCGGCGACGGCTCGCGCATCACCTCCTGAGTGAAGCGCGCGAGATGCTGGGTCATTTCCGGACGGAAGGCAAACAGATACCATATGTTCCAGGTCTCTCGCCCGGCGCTTTGACAGGTTCGAATGAGATCCAGATAGCGACTCGGTTGCGGATTGTTTTCGACGTCTGGAAGATAGATCGGTTCCACGCTCACCGACGGCATAGGCGTCTCCTAGTGGTGTTGCCGTGCAAAGAAGCAAATGGTACACGCCGGTTCGCGGGTGATCTCTAGTGTTTTTCTAGTATTGCCGCCTTGGTCGCAAGGAATTTGACCCGCATTTACTATAGAACCGCCCTGTGGCAGATGACCGGAAGCGAGGACCGCGGGCCTGGTGGGGGCGCCGCGATCGATTCAGGACGCTGAGATGAGAGGCTTGTATAACCATTAAGATATGCCTAGGGCTACTTCTTCGACCGAACCTTCTCATCCTAGTTGGCTGACGGTTGCTTCCATAGGAGCCATAGCGTGCGTGGCCGCAGACATGGTCCACGAAGCTCTCGGCCACGGAATTGCCTCCTGGCTCACAGGCGACCGGATCCTGTCCCTGTCCACGGTTGCGCTGCAAAACGCCACCGCCAACCGCTGGGTCTCCGCGGCGGGCACGTCAGCGAACTGCATCGCCGGCGTCCTCTGTTTCCTCGTGCTGCGTCGCATGCGGAAGTTGACCCCGTTGGCCTACTTTCTTTGGAGCTTCGGCGCCTACAATTTGTTGAACTCCGGCTACCTGGTTGCCTCGGCAGTGTTGAACAGCGGCGATTGGGTAAACGTGATTACCGGACTTTCTCCTGCCTGGCTCTGGCGATCCATTCTTGCGCTGGCGGGAATAACTCTGTATGTCGGGGCCATTCGCTGGGCGTCAGGTCTTATAACCGACCTGGTCGACCGCGGCGAAGTCGCCTTGGCAGATCTACAGCGTCTGGTTTTGCCGGCGTATCTTGCTGGCGGCGTGGTGATGACCCTCGCGTCGGCGTTTAACCCAATCAGTCCGAGTCTCATACTTCCTTCGGGGGCCGGTGCTTCCTTCGGCCTGAATTCCGGCCTTCTATTTCTCCCCGGCATTGTCGCCGCGAACGCTCACCCGAAGACGCTGGTCACACGTCCCATGCCATTCAGTTCTTTCTGGGTCGCCGTGGGGATCGTCGTCTCTGCACTTTTCATCGGCGCACTCGGCCCTGGCATCCATTTTTCCCACTGAGAGTGGAGCGCGCCACACGATGGTTTCGACCCGACCTGGGAGTCGGAACGTAGCGGCCCACACCGCAGGGGCAGGGTCAGCGCATTGGTGAGATGCGGTTCCTTATTGGACTAGGAATCAGTCGTTGACATGTGGAAAGCATGAAAGTATGCTCTCCACATGTCAAAGATGATCCAGTTGCGGAATGTACCCGACGCCCTGCACCGGGGCCTGAAAGCCCGCGCTGCCATGGCGGGCATGTCGCTTTCGGACTATCTGTTAGCGGAAATCGAAGAAATCGCGGAGAGGCCAACCCTGGCAGAATTGCGGGAGCGGTTGCATCGGCGTAAGCCGGTTTCGAAGCAGCTCGATAGCGCTCAATTGGTACGGGAGGAGCGCGACGCACGATGATCGTCTTGGATGCGTCTGCCGCAGTCGACTGGCTCCTTCAGACCTCTTCCGGGCAACGCATTGAGAACCGGATTTATTCGCGTAAAGAGACCCTGCATGCGCCTCACCTCCTAGATCTTGAGGTCACCCAAGTGCTGCGGCGCCTGGCACGGCAAGGGGTGGTCCCTGTACGCCGTGCTGATGAAGCAGTGCGCGATCTCCTCGATCTCCGGATTACTCGGTATCCTCATTTCGCCCTCCTGCCGCGGATTTGGCAACTGCGTCACAATTTCTCTACCTATGATGCTGCCTACATCGTGCTGGCTGAAAAACTCGGAGCCGCGTTAGTTACACGGGACTCTCGGCTCGCTTCTGCTTCGGGCCATGCGGCGCCCATCGAGTTGTTTTGAGTCGATGGACTGCGTTTTACTCACTCACGTGACCGGTATAGGTCGAGTCCGTTGCATCGCTGAAGACCGACGGAATTGGGTCGGTCCAGCTGACAACGCCTAGGCCTCTTGCGCTGTTGAACCGTACTCTGGGATTGACTAGGATAGGGCGTTCAGCAGACTTCCATCCGCTGGTATAACCGGAGGAGAAATGATTCGCTTCAAAGTCAACGGTGCCGACAGAACCTACGACGGCAACCCCGACATGCCCCTGCTCTGGTACCTGCGCGATGTTGCCGGATTTACCGGCACCAAGTTTGGCTGTGGCATGGCTATGTGCGGAGCCTGTACGGTTCATCTGAACGGTGAAGCGGTGCGATCCTGCTCGGTCGCGATGAAAGCCGTGGACGGAACCGGCGTCACCACAATCGAAGGCATCTCCGCCAAAGGACTGCACCCCGTGCAAAAGGCCTGGATGGAGATCAAGGTCCNNAGCCAGAACAAGAATCCCACCGACCCGCAGATCGACCAGGCCATGTCGGGCAATCTCTGCCGCTGCGGAACCTACCAGCGCATTCGGGCTGCGATCCACCAGGCCGCAGAGGAGATGGCATGAACGAAATCCAGAATGTCGGCCGACGCGGATTTCTGAAGGGCGCCTTCGCGGCAGGGACGTTTGTGCTGGGCATGCAGATCCTACCTAAGCCCCTCTGGGCCAATGCTTCCGGTGACACCGGCCTTTTCCAACCGGACATTTTTCTCACCATCGCGAGCGACGGCACCGTCACGATCGTTGCTTCCCGCTCCGAAATGGGCTGTGGCAGCCGCACTGCCCTTCCGTTGGTGGTGGCCGACGAACTCGATGCCGATTGGGCGAAGGTGAAGATTGATCAGGCGATCGGCGACCCAAAGTACGGCGATCAGGATACTGACGGTTCGCACTCGATTCGCAGTTTCTTCGAGCCGATGCGGCGGGTCGGCGCTACTGGCCGGGTCATGCTGATCACCGCTGCCGCCGAGAAATGGGCTGTGTCGGAGAAGGAGTGCACCACCGAACCCGGCTTCGTCTTGCACAAGGCGAGCGCCCGCAAACTCGGCTATGGTGAACTGGCAGCGGCCGCTGCCCAGCTCCCGGTTCCCAACAAGGAGGACGTGCCGCTCAAGAACCGGTCGGAGTGGCGCTATATCGGTAAAGACAACGCCTTGTTCGATCTCCCGGACATCGTTACCGGCAAAGCCGCTTTCGGCATGGATGCCACGATGCCCGGCATGGTTTATGCCTCCATCGAGCATCCGCCGGTCCTCGGACAGAAGATCAAGTCCTACGACGACAAGGCGGCTCTGAAGGTACGAGGCGTGAAACAGACGCTGACGATTGAGACGTTCAAACCGCCGCACCACTTCCAACCACTGGGCGGGGTGGCGGTCATCGCCGACAACACGTGGGCAGCCTTCCAGGGGCGCAAGGCTCTAAAGATCGAGTGGGACACCAGTCCCCACGCGGTCTACAATTCCGGTCCATTCCGCAAGACGCTCGAATCCACGGTCCGTCAGCCGGGCGCAGTCGTTCGCAACGTGGGCGACGTGGACGCGGAATTTGCCAAGGGCCCTAAGATCATCGATGCAGAGTACTACGCTCCGCATCTCGCCCATGCCTCGATGGAGCCGCCGGTCGCCGTCGCGGAATACCGCGATGGAAAGGTTCTGGCATGGGCCCCGACGCAGAGCCCGCAAGCCGTGCAGGAGACGATTGCCGGAGTACTGGGCATTAAGAATGAGGACGTCATCTGTCACGTGACCCTTCTCGGAGGAGGCTTCGGTCGGAAATCCAAGCCTGACCAGGTCGCGGAAGCAGCTGTTCTCTCGAAGCAGCTGGGCAAGCCGGTGAAGGTGGTCTGGACCCGGGAAGACGACATCCGGTTCGACTTCTTCCACTCGGTCGCCGCCATGTATATGAAGGCCGCGGTGGGACCAGACGGCAAGCCCACGGCGTGGCTGCAGCGCACCGCCTATCCTCCGATCGGTTCCACCTTCGACGTGAACGCCAAGTACGCCCTCGACGAAATGGGTCTGGGCTGGAATAACTTGCCGTTCGACATCCCTAACCACCGGGCCGAGAATGGACCTGCCGACGCCCATGTGCGCATCGGATGGTTGCGTAGCGTGGCCAACATCTATCACGCATTTGCCATTCACTCCTTTGCCGACGAACTGGCCAATGCCGCCAACCAGGACTCCGTTCAGTACCTACTCGAACTAATTGGGCCGCCGCGTATCGTCCCACTGAAAGCAGAGCCCGAGGAGCAGGAAGAGCAGAGGCGCTATCCGCTCGATACAGCCCGACTGCGTCACGTGGTAGAACTGGTGGCGGAAAAGTCAGGTTGGGGAAAGCATCCGAGCGGCAACGGGCACGGATTCGGGATCGCTGCACACCGTTCCTTCCTGACTTACGTGGCTACCGTTGTGGAAGTTGAAGTGGACGGCGAGGGCCAAGTGCAGATCCCCAACGTGTGGACAGCGGTCGATGCCGGGACGGTGGTCGCGCCCGACAATGTTCGCAACCAGATCGAGGGAGCTGCCAACTTCGGCGCAAGTCTCGCCCTCCTCAGCGAGATCACGGTCACGAATGGGGCAGTGGACCAGAGCAACTTTGGCGACTATGCGCTGGTGCGAATGGGCAGCGCTCCCAAACACACCAGCGTTTACATCGTCGAGAGCGATGCTCCTCCTGCTGGCGTTGGAGAGCCCGGAGTGCCGCCGTTTGCTCCGGCTCTTTACAACGCCATTCATGCCGCAACCGGGAAACGCATCCGCGAGTTGCCGCTCTCGAACACGAAGCTGGTTTAACCGCCGCGAGAACCCTTTCGAGGGACGGAGCTAAGGTCCGTTCCTTTCTTCTTTTCGGCTCTCAGTCCTGCTCGTATCTTTCTGATTTTCGAAGATGCCGCCTACATCGTGCTTGCCGAACAACTCGGAGCCGCGTTAGTTACAAAGGACGGTCGACTCGCTTCTGCTTCGGGCCATATGGCGCCGATCGAGCTGTTTTGATTCGACGGACCGCGTTTTACTCACTCACATAATGCTCCTACATCATTTCGGCGAGGCAGAACCAGCGCAGGCCTTCGCCCGGACCGATCGGCAGTCTGGTGAAGTCTGGTGAGGCGACGACCTAGCGCCCAACCCGCTGCATCTACCTTTGCTCCTTGACGCTTCGAACTACACCCGGGAGGGGCTCGGCGCCAAAATGGTTGGAGCCCGGGGGCGTAAAAGTCAGTGTGATATTGGAAAATTCGACGTCGCTACCGCCGGTGATTTCTATCACCAAAGGTGATGGTGAAACGGGCGCGGGGCTTCCATTGAGCGTAATTATGGCCGTACCGGTTACTCGAAATCCGTTTGTAATCCGTGTGACATCGCCATCGACGAGAGTGATATGGTGAGTATGGGCACCCCTGGCGTTCGGATCAAAATTGCCCATGTTTTTCGTCAAGACCCAACCGTCAGACAGTTCCATGTTCAGGGCCGCGGAAAAATCCGCCTTGCCTGAGTCTCCCTTTACCTTCAA
>PKYX01000433.1:7063-12120 GCA_003132825.1 Acidobacteriaceae bacterium | reverse complement strand
TGGCCTCGGCGGCGAGCCCTTTTGCGGATCGGATCACGCCGGCCTTCGAGGGCCGTCCGTCAGAAACCGGCTGGCGCCGAGGCCAACCCCAAACGTAATCACGGTTCCGATGGCCACGTACCAGGTCCAGGGCAGGCTGGTTCCCAGCCAGATGTAGAGTTCGCTGAGGAAACCGCACAGCATCCCGAGCATCGCGCCCTTCTGGTTGGCGCGGCGGGTCAGCACTCCCAGCAGGAATACTCCGAGCAGCGCTCCGTAGGCGACCGAAGCGATCTGCAATCCGACCTCGATCACCCGGCCCACCTTGTGCAGCGAAAGCACGGCCAGAGCAAACAGCACCAGCGCCCAGAGCAGGGTCGAAATCCGCGAAGACCGTATCTTCTTTCCCTCGTCCATGTCCGGCCGGCTGCGCAGGTAAAAGTCGATCATGGAACTTGAAGACAGCGAATTGAGCGCGGCGCTCAAGTTCGACATCGCCGCCGCCAGGATGGCCGCGATCAGCAGGCCCGAGATGCCATGCGGCATCTGGTTGACAATGAATGTCGGATAAATCCGGTCTGCCTTGCCGAAGTTGGCGGAGGGTTGACGATAGAACACAAACAGCATGACGCCCACCATGAGAAACAGAGCGAACTGGAACAGAAGGGCAACTCCGCTCGAAAGCAGCGCGGTCACCGATTGGCGCTGATTGCGTGCCGCCAGCAAACGCTGCACGATGAGTTGATCGGTCCCATGGCTGGCGGTGGTCAGGAAGGCCCCGCCCACCAGTCCCGCCCAAAACGTGTACGGCTTCCAGGGGTCAAAACTGAAGTCGAACACCTGCAGTTTGCCCGAGTTCGCCGCCACCCGGTGAATCGTGGCCCACCCGCCCGGAACCAAATGCAGGATGGTGAACGCTCCAACCAGGGTCCCGCCCACATAGATAACCGTCTGTACAACATCGGTCCAGATGACCGCCGCCAGCCCCCCTTCAAAGGTGTAAATCAGGGTGAGCGCGGTAATGATGGCGATCGAAGCAATCTCGCCCGTGCCCAGGGCAATGGCCACCACGATCGAAACCGCGTACACGCGCACTCCTTCCGCAGCCGCGCGCGTCAAGAGGAAAAGCCCCGCCGTCAACGAACGCAACCGACGCCCGAAACGCCGCTCGATCAACTCGTAGGCGGTGTAAAGATCGCCGCGAAAATAGTGGGGCAGCAGAATGAAACTGATAATGACTCGCCCTACCAGATAACCCAGCACCACCTGCAGGAACAGAAGGTTGGTGTCATAGGCCAGGCCGGGAATACTGATGATAGTGAGTGTGCTGGTTTCCGCCGCCACGATGGACAACGCAATGGCCCACCAGGGAATGTTGCGGTCGGCCAGAAAATAATCGCGAAGCGTCCTTTGTTTCTTGCGGAAGCGCAATCCAAAAAGTGTGATTCCCGCCAGATAAATCGCGATGATCGTGAGATCTAGCTTGTCCAAACCCATACAGTGTGCGGCGCGGATGCGACCGACCGTGCGGCCGGGCACGAAAGACCCGAAGAACTTGCCGCGTTCTTCGGTAAGACTACCGGGCTTTCGCTCCCCAAACACCCGAATCCGCTTCCGAGGTACCTGCCTCATCAGCCGCCGGCCGCGCCGCGCTCCTATCGACGAGTCCGTATACCTGGACCGTATGCTAGAAATACAGGAGTGGCTTTTTTCCTTGGCATTGACGGCGGCGGCAGCAAGACCACCTGCCTGGTCGGCGACGAGGATTCCATTCTCGGCCGCGGCGCCTCCGCGGGCAGCAACCTGGTTCGCGTCGGCGAAGCCCGGGCGCGGGAATCTCTTTGCTCCGCCGTCGGTCAGGCTTGTGCCGCCGCCGGCATCGCTCCCACCGAGATCGCGAGGGCCTGCGTTGGCGTGGCCGGCGCCCGACATCCCCACATCCGCGACGTAGTCGGGCGCATTCTTTTGGAATTGGTTCCGGCGCACACGGAAGTGGTCGGCGACGCGGTGATTGCGCTCGCAGCCGCTTTTGGCTCCGGTCCTGGGGTGATCGTGATCGCCGGCACCGGATCGGTTGCCTACGGAAGAAATGTCGCGGGCCGGACCGCGCATGCTGGCGGTTGGGGATTTGCCATCTCTGACGAAGGGTCCGGCCACTGGATCGGGCGAACCGCCGTCGGCGGCGTGATGCGGGCCTACGACGAAGGTCAAGCCGAACCCGACGCCCGAAATACCCCTCTCCCGGCGGGCATTATGCGCACCTGGGGAGTTCGCAGCCATGAGCAGCTGGTGCTCGCCGCCAACACCACTCCTGCGCGCGACTTCGCCGGCCTATTTCCCACCGTGCTCCGAGCGGCCGATGCCGGCGACTCGCTGGCGCGCGACGTCCTCGCCCGGGCCGGCGCTGAACTGGCGGGGCTCGCGAAAATTGCCATCCGCAAGCTTTTTGCCAACCTGGGTACTGCCCGATTGGCCATGGCCGGGGGTGTTTTCGGCAGTAGCGCGCTGGTCCGCCAGGTTTTCTACAATAGTGTTCATTCCGAGTATCCGAGCGCTACCCTTAACCCCACCGTGATCGAGCCGGTGAACGGCGCGCTGGAGATGGCTCGGAGGGGCACTCGAGCCTAGCCGGTTATCTGAATCCGGCGCTCGCCTCCGCCCCCTCGAAGGAGACCCATGCCGTCCGACGACTCCACTCGAACCGAATCTCTCGCCGCGCTCGCCGCCCTGGCTCTACCGGTCGAGGAGGCTCTCCACAGCGCCACCGTCGAGGTACTGAAAGCGGCCGTCTCCGATCCCGCTCTCGACGAGGACCTCGCCCTGGCCCTGCTGAAGCGGCGCGATTTGCCGCCCGAAGTTCTCGAACAGCTGGGCAAGAACAGCAGTGTGATGGAAAGCCGCAAGCTGAAGCTCGCCGTCTCGCAACATCCGAGAACGCCGCGCCACGTTTCCCTGCCCCTAGGGCGCCAGCTTTTCACCTTCGACCTGATGCAATTGGCGCTCGCACCTCTGGCCCCTGCCGGCATCAAGAAGGCGGCCGAGGATGCACTGCTGAATCGATTGGAATCGGTCTCAGTCGGGGAGAAGATTTCACTGGTCCGGCGGGCCTCGGCGCGAGTCGCAACCGCGCTGTTGCTCGATCCCGACCCGAGCGTGATGCGAGCCGCTCTCGAGAATCCCGGCCTGACCGAAGCTTGCGTGGTCAAGGCGCTGGCTCGCCGGGATGCTCCGGCAGCTTTCGTGCACGCCGTCTGCGGTCATGCCAAATGGTCGCTGCGACAGATCGTCCGCATCGCCCTGCTGCGCAACGAAAACACCCCGTCTGCCCGCGCCCTGGAGTTGGCTCGCGCTCTGCCCGCGACTTTGCTCAAGGATGTTCTCGAACGCTCCACTCTCTCGGGGAACCTACGGTTGCATCGCTCGAAGGAAGATTCAGGCAAGGAAACCGAACCGCCGCGATAGCTCTCGATCGGCGAAGGTTGTGTGTGTCCTCGCGGGGTCTAGCGCATGGTCGCAGCCGCGGGCTGGGTTTCGACCGCCGCATCGGGCGCTTTTTTCCGCAGCAACTCCACCACCGCCTCGTAGAGGCGCGTGCGCATCGCGTAGCGTTCATTGGCCCGCGTGATGTATCGGATGTGCACTTCAATTCCGCCGGCAGTCGGGCGCAGATTGACAGCAGGCTTGGCCGAGACCGACTGCACGTGATAGCGGGTGGTGGATTGTTGCCATTCCTGCTCGGCGGCGCTCGTGTCGGGGCCGGTTTCCTTGGTCACCATGGCTTCAATCGCCGCAATGATCGGGTAGGGATCTCGATCCGCTGGCACCATGATCTGCACTTCATCCCATAACCACTGCCCGCTGGTCGAGAAATTGAAGAAGTGACCCTGGATGGCATAGCTGTTCATGAACGCGACCTTGCGCCCGGTGGGATGCCCGGCGTCGGCCGAGTTGCCGGTTTCGAGCAGCACCGTGCGCAGCAGGCCGACTTCGACGACTTCCCCGGCCACGCCGTTGATTTCCACCCAATCGCCCACGCGTACGCCGTTTCGCCCCATGAGCAAGAACCATCCCACAAATGAAATGATGAAATCCTGCAGCGCCACCGTGAGTCCAGCGCCAGCCAGGCCGAGAATCGTCGGCATTTGACTGGGCACGCCAAAGATCACGAATGACAAAAGCAGCACACTGACGGCCCGCACCGCGAAACGAACCACCACCCGCACAGTTCGGAAGCGTTTTTGTTCCGGGCTGAGATCACTCAGGAAGCGCTCCACCAGAACCTCGGCCAGGAACATGGCCAGCAGGATGAGCAGAATCCACAGCGCGGATTTGATCACGGCGTGCAGCACGGCGCGCTCGTTTGCCTCCACCAGCAGAATCCAACTGGCGTAGGCATCGCTCAGTCCTTGCTGATCCTGAATGCGCTTGTCCAGGTCGGCTACGTCTTTCTGATCAACCGACAGAGCATGCAGGGAAAGAAGGGCCGCGGTCGTCTCCCCGCTCGGGCCGCCGCCGGCGGCGGCTGCCGACGCCAGCTGGGCTGCCGCCTCCTGCGCCAACGCCTGCTGATCCGCTTTTGCTCCGTTGACTTGTTTCTCGAGCGCGTCATGTGCTTGGGCGAGCGCGGCCGCATCCTGGGCGGCCTCGTTCTCAGCTGCACGCAACTGCGTTTCTTCGCCATGCAAAGCCCGCCAGGAGGCAGACTGACTGGCTAAGCTTCCGCTGCCGAGGTTGGGCAATGCCGCGCCCGGCGGGGTTTGAGAATGACTGGTGTCAATCTGCTGGGCGGCTTCGTGGCGTGCGAACTGCCTTTGAATCCGGCTCAAAGGATCGAGGCCGGAACGGCCCAGGTCTTCTTTGGCATCATCCAGCTCGTCTTGATCCAGTTCCTGTTGAGCGGTGACGATGTCGAGTTGCTGCTGAATATTGTTTTGCCGGTCGGCGTGGGCCGTGGCCAGTTCCTTTTTCAGGGCATCGATCCGGTCCTGGTCGGCTTTCACCAGGGCCGTGGCTTTGTTGAGTCTGGCGTACAATTCCCGACTCTGCGACGTGGCTTGCACCGGGTGTTCGGTGGCATC
>PKYX01000433.1:6261-7013 GCA_003132825.1 Acidobacteriaceae bacterium | reverse complement strand
GCGGGCGGTCTGCAGCGGCTGTTCATCGACCAGGGGGCGGTGCGCGGTCTTTTGCACCGCCGAAGCCTGTCCGGAATCGCGAGTCAGGTAGAGCCCTGCGATCCCGAGCAGCGCCAGGAAAAGGAGTCCGAGGGCCATCCCCGACCGCCGCGTTTTGGTCAAGAAGCTCATTGCTTTGACAAGCACGAACAGCGTCATTATACGTTTGCCGAGAGGCGGCGCCAGACGCGATAGGTCGTGTCTAGGCGACCCTCGAGCCGATCGGGATGGCGACGAACTCGAGACGGCGAGCGTAGAATGCGCGTTCCTCAGAAGTAATCAAGAAGGAATCAAGGAGGAAATGACAAGCCGTGAAACTCAAACTGTCAGGGATCGCGTTGTTGCTTGGACTGCTGGCCGCGGAGTTTGCCGGGAGGGCCGGGGCCGAATCAGACGGCACTGCCCAACTCCGCCAGCTCGAAGCCGAGTTTGTGAAGACCACCGCCGAGAAGGGCCTGGACGGGTTCATGTCGTACTTCGAGGAGGATGGAGCCGAATTGGTGAACNNAGGATGGAGCCGAATTGGTGGACGGCAGCGGCATCGTCACCGGCAAAGAAAACATTCGCCAAGCGCTCGGTCCCTGGGGACCGGACCAGAGCCTGACCTGGACGCCGGTGAAAGCCGAGATGGCTGCCTCCGGCGACTTGGGATACACCTACGGCACCTATGTATTCAAAGACAAAGGCAAAGACGGCAAGTTGATCACCGCGTA
>PKYX01000433.1:0-6185 GCA_003132825.1 Acidobacteriaceae bacterium | reverse complement strand
CGGCTCTCACTTGCGGAAATGACCGAGGATCGCTTCTGCCTGGGTGCGGGTCACAACCGCCGACAGCGCGGCTACGTCGGCCTGGCGCACCGCCTGCACGCTTCCGAAATGTTCCAGCAGGCGGCGAGTCGTGCCCGTGCCCACGCCCGGGATGTCGAGCAACTCCGTGGCCCGGTCGCGCAGCTGACGCCGCTTGCGATNNCTCATCACGAATCTGCTGGATCAGGTGCAGCACCGGCGAATGGTGGTCGAGCACGACCGGCTCGTTTTCCTGCTCGTAGACGTAGATGATTTCTTCCCGCTTGGCGATTGCCGCCAGCGGCTGATTGATGATCTCGAGGGCTTCGAGCGCATCGGCAGCGGCGTGCAACTGTCCCAGGCCGCCATCAATGAGCAGCAGGCTGGGCATTTTCTGCTTTTCTTCCTGCAACCTCTTGTAGCGGCGCGTGACCACTTCGCGCATGGAGGCAAAGTCATCCACGCCCTCCACGCTGCGAATGATGAACTTGCGGTAGTCGGATTTCTTCATTCGCCCGTCTTCCCAGACCACCATCGACGCCACGGTTTCGGCGCCCTGAATGTGCGAGATATCGAAACACTCGATGCGCTCCGGAGGCTCAGGCAAGCCGAGCGCCTCCTGCAAAGCCTCCTGGATTGCTTTCGTGTTCGGCTTCATCACCCGGAAGCGCTGGTCATAGGACTGCTTCGCATTGTTCCCTGCCAAATCGAGGAGCGAGCGTTTCTCCCCGCGCTGGGGCACGAGGATGTGCACGCGTGTGGGGCGGGCCCCCTCGCCCGCCAGTTGTTCCGAGAGAACCTCCTCGAGCATGGTGCGATCTTCAAACTGGACCGGAACGTAAATATTCCTGGGCACGTACGGCTGCCCGATATAAAGCTGGCTGAGCAGGGCGGAAAAAAAAACGTCCGGATTGAAATCAGCCGCCTCCCCGGGAGCGCCCGCAGCAGGGTCGCTGTTTACGCCGAAAGTGTCGAGAGGGGCTGCACCTTCCCGGATTCCGGCGCGATCGCTCCGGGGCGCGGTTTCTGTGGTGCCGCACAACGTCCGCGATTGGCCGGGCCCGCCCGCCGCCGCTTCGAGCTTCGGCAGTTCCTCCCAAAAAAACTCCCTCCGATCGAGCACCCTTCCGCCGCGCATGTGAAACAAGTTCACCGCCAGCATTCCATTCTCGTAGTGATAGCCAAATACGTCCGCGTCATCCCCTTCGACAGCCGCGATTCGTTGCTTCTCCTGCAACTGCTCGACCGTCGAAATCAAATCCCGATACTTCGCTGCCCGCTCGTACTCCTCCTCCGCCGCAGCTTTCTCCATGCGCGCGCGCAGGGAACGTGAAAGGTCGGTGGGCCGTCCTTCGAGGAACAGCTTCACATCCCGCACCGCTTCCTGGTAAATCTCCGGCGTCGTCAATTCCTTCACACACGGACCCAGGCAGCGTCGAATGTAATACTGCAGGCAAGGCCGCGGATGATACCGGGTGAGGTCCACCTTGCAGGACGGCACCAGAAAATGCCGGTGAATCAGGTCCGCAATGCGATAGGCAAGATTAGCCGGGAAGTACGGTCCGTAGTACCCGGCGCCATCTTTCCGCAGCCGGCGNNGTGAGCTTGACGTAGGGATAGGTCTTATCGTCCCGTAACAGGATGTTGAAGCGCGGCTTCTTCTGCTTGATGAGGTTATTCTCGAGCGCCAGCGCTTCTTTTTCATTGGCGACGACAATGTAGTCCACATCTGCCGCCTCGCGCACCAAGGTCCCGGTCTTCGCGTCCTCCGCGCGGCCTTGGTGGAAATAGGACCCCACCCGACTGCGCAGGTTGTTCGCCTTGCCCACATAAATGACTTCCCCGGCTTCGTTTTTATAGAGATACACGCCGGGCTCAGCGGGCAAACTGCGAATTTTCTGGGGAAGATCCATGCTCGATTCCATTTTAGATGAGGGACACTGGTCCGGCACTTCGCCGGGTGGCAATTCTGCCGCGTGCCTCCCGCACTCACCATTGCAGGGGCGAGTTGTAGTGGCGAGCCGGAGCGGCTTGGCGCCAGGGAAACATCGCGAACGACCGGTGGGCCGATTCCTGCCGATCTTTTATGCCGATCCGGGTTGAGATTTGATCGGTGCCATTTGGATGAGCTCCGCTGCACCCTCGCAACGCCGTGGCCCTCGTGGATGAAAATGAGTTTCTTGATCTATGGCCGATCGGCCGCCGAAATCCCGGCAGAAACCGATTTTGCAGCTCGTTCCGCACATTGCTCCTCCCCAACCGGTCTCCCCAAGCACCGTATAAAATTTTTATGGTGCGTGTCTGGTTTGCCCTCCGCCGGGCTCGGCGAAGCCTGGTGCGCGAACTGATAACTTGTTGTGATAGAATCACTTGTGCTGGTTACTAGGCCGATCGAGGGTTGGCATCCCCCGTGCTCTTCTACTAGGCCGGACGCACGGTTCGCGATCCCGGAGCCTCAATCGCGGGCCCGAAGATTTGCTAGATTTGGTAGGAACCGAATTTTGCCGTACCCAGAGGACAAGGAGCCCTCCCAAGATGAACCGCACTTCACTGACAATTTTTCTGGCCCTCAGCACAGCATTCTCAATTGGCTGCGCTAGTAAGAACTACGTTCGCCAGCAGACCACACCGCTGATCAACAAGACGAACGAACTGGACGACCTGACCGCCAAGAACACCAAAGACATCAAGGACGTTGATGCCCGTGCCCAAGCCGGGATCGCGGCCGTGAACACCAAGACCGACGAGGTCGAACAGAAGACCCAGGCTGCGGCGCAACAGGCCGCGCAGGCTCAGACCCTGGCCGACAACGCGGTGAACCGCGTGGACAGTCTGCAGAACACAGTGGCCAATTTGGATAACTACCGCGTCGTGACCGAGACCGCGGTGCACTTTGCCTTCAATCGGGACAATCTGACCAAGAAGGGCAAAGATGCTCTCGACCAGCTTTCCGCCGATGTGAGCAACACGAAGGGCTACATCATTGCGGTCGAAGGCAGCACGGATTCTGTGGGCAGCTCAGAATACAATTATGATCTGAGCCAGCGCCGCGCCGACGCCGTGATCCAGTACCTGGCATCCGCCCACAGCATTCCCGCCCACAAGATTTACTTGATCGGGCTGGGCAAGGACAAGCCGGTAGAACCGAACAATACCCGGGAAGGCCGGGCGGCCAACCGCCGCGTGGATGTGCGCCTCATGAGCAACAGCACGACCGGGGCAACGCCCGCAGCCCAGCCGACCGCGACCACCCAACCGGCTCCGCCCAGCATGTAAGCGAGTTTTCCCCTCCCCCAGAGGACTTCGCGAGCGGCCGTTCCTTCCCCACGGAACGGCCGCTTTTTTTGTCGCGGGCACACACAACCGAGGGGCGGCTTTCGGTCATCCACTGGGGTAGGAATCACGGGCGGCGCTGCAAGCGGTCTCGAACGCGGTAAACTATCTTTAGGCGGTAAACTATCTTTAGTATGATTCGCGCTCCCATGACGGGTAGGATCTTGATCCTCGCGTTTTCACTTTGCCTGGGGGGTTGGGCCGGTGCGCAGGTGGACCAACTTCCGCCGAGCGACAAGGGACCTGCGCCGAGTCAGGAACCGCCGCGCTACGAACCCGAGCGGGAACCGGGTGTCAGCTCCAGCCGCGATACCAAAATCGACATCACCCCGCCCAAAGACGACGCCAAGAGCCATCCGAACAGCAGCAGCGCGGTTGTAGACGCCGAGACTGAAGCCTCCAGCGATGTGCAGGAGCTGCACCCTTGGGATCCGCACAAAGCCGCCAAAGATGTCGAGGTCGGCGATTTCTACTTCCGGCGCAAGAACTACCGCGCGTCGCTCGATCGCTATCGCGAAGCCCTGCTCTATAAGCCAGATGATGCGGTCGCCAATTTCCGCATGGCCGAGTCTTTCGAGAAACTCGACGAGCCCGACGAGGCTGCAACTCACTACCAGGAGTATCTCAAGATTCTGCCTCGCGGTCCCCTTTCAGCGAGCGCAGAGAAAGCGCTAGCTCGGCTCAAGGCGGAAAAGGCCCGGACCTCGAACGCCGATCAAGCCCCGCAGTAGTTCTTTCGCTACCGCCGTCTGCTGCGAAGCCCCCGCAGACTTTTCGCTCCCGCAAGAACCCAAAAATTGAAGATCCGTTTTGTTCCTGCCGGAGAGCCGGCGGCAGCGGAAAGGTTCCTGTCCTTGCGCGGATGATCGGAATCCAATCGCCAAGTGCCGAGGGGTTTCGCGCGCCATCATCGGAGTCGGCTGGTGCTGGCAGTTACAAAACAAATGTGGCTGATTCGAAATCTGCAATGGATTCTGCTCTTGCCGCTCGCAAGGGCCTTTGCTTTCAGGGGTTAATCATCCCGCTTATCCCGCCTATAGATTTAATTGTTCAAACAATTTTTAATGACCGCCAAAAAAACAATGAATTGGACCACCTGGTGAAAAACTTATAAAAAGCTTCACATCTTGAATGACGCAGGTCGCCGCATTGTGTGGCAGGCGACTTGTCACGAGGAGAGTGAATGCGATCCATGAAGAAAGATTCCATCACCGGTCTTGCAATATTGGCGACCATCGTTGCGGGCTTAGCGTTTGCCGGGAATACGGCGCAAGCTCAAGACACGGCTGCTCCGGCGGCTGCTGCGCCAGCAGCCGATGCCACCCCACCGAGCACAACCGATCTGGAAAAACGCATCGATGAATTGGAAAAGGAGCTGACGGCGCTCAAGAGCCAGGTGGCCGCCACGCCTGCCCCAGCTGCGGCCGCGCCGGCTACTCCGGCGGCGGCAACCGCGGTGGTCAGCACCCCTGCGCCCGCCGCGCCGGCAGCTCCCTCGATTGCTGGACTGTTGGGCCCTGTCACCCTGAGCGGGTTCGTGGATACCTATTACGGCTATAACTCCAACCAACCCGCGAGTCGCACCACCGCCTACCGCAATTTCGATATCAACTCCGACCAGTTTTCGCTAAACATGATCGAGTTGGTGGCGGATAAGTCGCCTGATCCCGCGGCCAGCCACGTCGGCTTCCACGTTGCGCTCGGCTTCGGCCAGGCCGAGAACGCTATCAACTCGGCTTCGCCCACCGAGTTGGGCTTCGATCAGTACCTCAAAGAGGGCTATCTCGAATACCTTATCGGCAAAAAGCTGCAGATCAACGTCGGCAAATTCGTTACCCCCGCCGGCGCCGAGGTCATCGAGAGCAAAGACAACTGGAACTATTCGCGCAGTCTGCTCTTCGCCTGGGCCATTCCGTATTTCCATTTCGGCGCGAGCGCCAAGTACGCCTTCAATAGCAAGTTTTCTCTGACCGGCTACCTGGTGAATGGCTGGAACAACAGCGTGGACAACAACAGCGGCAAGACCGGCGGCTTTTCCGCCGCCTGGACACCCAACGCCAAATGGAGCCTGACCGAAAACTATCTCACCGGTCCGGAACATACCAACGACAACAGCCAGTTCCGCAACCTCTCGGATACGGTCATCGCCTACACCCCGAACGCCAAGCTTTCGCTCATGGCGAACTACGACTACGGCTCCGACACGTTTGTAACCGGCACTGCGCCTCCCTTTGTCGTTGGTCCGAAAGCCCACTGGGACGGGATCGCCGGTTATATCAAGTACGCCCCTAATGCCACTTGGTATTTCGCGACCCGCGGCGAGTACTTCCAGGACGTCGGCGGTTTTGAAACTGGAGTTTCGCAAAACATGGGCGAGTTCACCCTCACCCTGCAACGCATGCTGGCCGGCAAGATCATGAGCCGGCTGGAATATCGTTACGACGCTTCGAACCAGAATGTGTTTCCCGACAACAACGGACCGCCGAAATCGGACCAGAGCACTTTGACCCTGGGTCTGATTTACGCATTCAGCAGCGCGGATGCCAAGTAGCGACTCGGGCGTTCGGCCATCGCGCCATTCCCACGCGGGTTACGGCTTGGGCNNGGAGCGGGCCGGGCAGGGGAAAAGCTGATGGGGGGTATAAAAAATATGAATTTTACAGACCGGGCATTTCCGGGCAATGTGTTGGCCGCAAGTTTATAAAGAATTCGTAAAGACGGTAGAGATTCTGGGTAACAGCTGGAGTGCCGCTCGGTGTTGAGTGGCAATCAAAACTTCGACGCTGAAGGAGAAATGCAATGGCAGATGCTCCCGCAGAAATGAAGCCCACACT
>PKYX01000121.1 GCA_003132825.1 Acidobacteriaceae bacterium | reverse complement strand
TCAGCGAGTAGCCCACTAGATTCCCGTGGTCTGATAAGTCAAAACTGCCAAACTCAACCGGTAGTCATAGCCCGCTTGCGCATTGCTGATCTCGGCCTGGGTCTGCTGCAGCTGGGCTTGACTCAGTTCAACGATGGAGGCGAGTCCCAAGTTGTAGCGAGATTGGGCGAGATTGAGCGCGAGATTGGCCTGCTGCACCAATTGTTGGGTCACAGCAAGACGTTGATACCCGGTGTTCGCGTTCAGCCAACTGGCGCGAACGTCCCGCGAAATCAAGTTCCGCAGATCGAGCAGCCGTTCTTCGGTCGCTTGCGCCCTTAGCTTGGCCTCATGGGCCCGGGCTGTATCGAGAAAGCCGTCAAAGAGGGGAATCGCGACGTTTGCACCGACGGCCGCATAGGTGTTGTTGAGCGCGCTCGGACTCGGAGCAACGGCTGGGTTCCCCACGGGCGTGTCTCCGACCGCTCCAACCGCACTGATCGTTGGGAGGAGCAAGTCGCGTTCTGCGGTTTGGAATTTCCGGGCGGACTGGTACTGGAACTGGAGGGAAAGTATTTCTGGACGCGTGGAAAAGGCAGTCGCAATCAGATCATTCACATTGCCGGGAGGCGGTGCGATGGGGCTCGCGTCCTCGATCAGTTGAAAATTCTGCGTCGACGGATATCCGAGCACCATGGAAAGCGTGGCCAGGGTGGCGTCTTTGTCGCCCTCGGCGTCGAGCAGCAAAAGCTGAGCTTGTGCCAAGTTGACACTCGCAAAACTGTAGTCCAGTTCCGATTTCAGTTTGCTTTTGAAAAGAGCGCCGACCTGATTCGTAACGGTCTGCCGTTCATTCACCGTTTGCTCTGCAACCGCAAGCACGGCCTGCGCCTGCAGGGCGTTGTAAAAAGCGGTATCGACGGCCAGTAGGATTTGTTCCTTGGTGGCCAAGGCATTTTGGTTTTCCGCTTTCGCCATATAGTTCGCGCTCGAGACCAGATTCGCGGTATGACCAAAATCCGTAATCAATTGAGTCACCATGGCCCCGGCAGCCGCCCGCTCATAGATGATCGGGTTATTCAACGCGCCCGCGGTAATGCGGCTTCCGGACTCTGCGTCCGCAGCGGTGAGATTTCCCGTCACGGTCGGCCAAAAGGCGGAGCGTACCTCGCGCGTAACTTGCCGCGAGGCCAAAGCGATCAGCCGTGCCGCCGAGATCTGCGGATTGTCCTTCATCGCCAGTGCTTCCGCCTGTTTCAACGTCAGAGACAACGGAGCGCCAGGGGCGGTCGGAGGCGCCTGTGCCCCCATGGGCAAGGGAGAAGAATTCTGACTGGGAACCACCTGCGGCATCGGAGCCGGTGGTAAAGCTTGGGACGCCGGCGGGTTGGGAGATTCCCGGGCCAAGCCGCGCACCGGCTGGATCGCGGCCAGCGCGGAGAGTAGCAAGAGCGAAATCAGGTGGTGGCCTTTTTGCTTCATCCGACGAACCTTTCGCAAGTTAGGGTTGACATCCAACCTGCGTCATTGCGCTATCTCCGCCCGGCTGGCCGGTTGCGCCCCTTCGCGTCGCCCATAAACCAGCAAATAAGCCGCGGGCACGATGAATACGGTGAGAACCACGGAAACGGTCAAACCTCCGATGATGGCTCTCGCCAGCGGGGCATATTGTTCGCTTCCCGTTCCGAGCTTCAGCGCCATCGGCACCATGCCAATGATGGTGGCCAAGGAAGTCATCAGAATCGGGCGCAAGCGCACGCGGCAGGCCGTGATGACGGCATCTTTCACGGACAATCCCTGGTCTTCCAGCTTGTGCGCGAAATCCACGATCAGGANNGGATCCACGAACGACTTGAACTGCGCCACCAGAATCAGATAAAGAAGAACGACGGAAAGCGAAAGACCAATGGCAAAGCTGTGGAATGACTCCGTCATGCCATTGACCATCCCGCGAAGTTCCACGCGGACATTCTCTGGGAGTTTTATCTGCCCGACGATTCCCCGAACCTCATCGGCTACCNNGGTAGTGATCGACCTCGGTCGGGGTCTCGACGGTTTCGAGCTTAACCACGTTATCGAGCGTGGTCGGCTGCTTGAGCTCAGGAGCGCGGATCGGGATATTCGTTAGGTCGGCGAGATCATGGATGGCCGCATGGCCCTGTTCGAAGTATTGGACCGACAAGAAATAGTCATTCCCCGTCTTGTGATCCACCCAATAATTCGGAGCGATCATGGTATTAGAGTTCAGCGCCGTGATGACGTTATCCACCACTTCTTTCTGGGTGAGCCCCAGTTCGCCGGCGTGTACGCGGTCAATGTTCAGCCGCAATCCGGGATAGTTCAGATCCTGCGGGATATAGACCTGGCCGACGCCGGGGAGCCGCCGGACACGGCTGGCGAGACCCTGGGCAGTGTCGAAGATCTGGTTGAGATCTCGACCGCTGACCTGAATATCGATTGGCGCCGGCATTCCGCTGTTCAGAATGGCATCGACCATGGAGCCGCTCGAAAAGAAAGTCCGAATGTTCGGGTATTGCGCCGCCAGCGCCTTTTGCACGCGCTCCATGTATGCAAAACTGCTCAGTTGATGCGGTTCTTTGAGCGCGATCTGAATGGTAGCCGTATACGGCCCCGCGTTGCTGGTGTAAAGCGCGGAAAAGTCCGGAACCACACCGATGTTGGAGACCACCATTTTCAAGTCGGCATCGCCCACCTGCTGCTTGATCAGATCCTCGACCTTCTCGACGTATTGCTCGGTCACCTCGAGGCGGGTCCCGGTCGGCACTTTCAGGTTAATGGCGAACTGTCCCGCATCGGTTCGCGGGAAAAATGCCAAGCCGAGAAACGGATAAATGGCCAGGCTAAGAACGAATGCGCCGCTCAGAATCGCCACGGTGAGCCCGGGCCGCACCAGCGCCCGCTTAACCCAGTACTCGTAGGAATCCAAAAGGCGGTTAAAGTGCCGGTTGAATTGGGCTGTGAACTTGTCCCAGCGGGAATGGCTGGCCGTGGCGGAGGGTTCAATCTCATAATCCTCTCCCTCATGCCCGACGACATGCGGTATCGCCTTAAGAAATCGCGAGCAAAACAACGGAATCACAGTCATGGCCACGATGTAGGACGCGAACAGGGAAATTACAACGGCTAGCGCCAGCGCCGTAAACAGGAACTTACTGACTCCGTACAAGAAAGTGACCGGGAAAAAGACCACCACCGTCGTCAAAGTGGCTGACAGCACGGCCAGGCTCACTTCCGACCCGCCGATCTCGGCAGCCGCCGCGGGCGCGGTGCCCATCTCCAAATGACGGAAGATGTTTTCGAGCGAGATCACCGAATTGTCAATAATGCGGGAAAACGCCAGAGCTAGCCCGCCCAGGATCATCGTGTTGACCGTGCTGCCCATCATGCTGAGCACCACAAACGTGGCCAAGGCGGAGAGGGGGATCGAGAGGAAAACCGCTGAGGTTGCGCGGAGACTTCCCAGGAAAATGAGAATCATCAAACTGGTGAGAATCAGTCCGATCGCACCCTCGTGCAACAGGGTCTTGATGGCTTCCTTCACGAATGCCGACTGGTCAAAGACGACGGTAGACATCAATTGTTTGGGAATGTCATAGAGATGGAGGATGGCCTCGCGGATGCCTTCGACGACCTGGATGGTGTTGGTGTCGCCTCCCTGCTTCATGATGGGAAGGTAGACAGACCGCTGTCCATCCACACGCACCAGGTTGTACTGAATCTGATTGGCATCCTCGGCCTTGCCGAT
>PKYX01000358.1 GCA_003132825.1 Acidobacteriaceae bacterium | reverse complement strand
TGGTTGTCCTGCAGGGTGAAGTCGCGCCCCTTCACTAACGCAATCTGCATAGTCTGAAAAAAATTGGGAGTGATGATCGCCGCCTGCGTCTCCATCGACTCATTCGCCGGCGAAATGTACCCTTCGGGCTTGACGCTGGTCGAGCCTCCGCCAAAGCCGAGCGGTACCCGGTCCGACAAGGCCACCGATTGCACACCTGGCAAGGTTTCCAGCTTGGCGACAAGCTGGCGATCGAATTCCGCTCCGCTCGCATCCGAATATCCGGCGGTAAACAGATCGTAGGAAGCGATCAGCACATTGCGGGGATTGAATCCCGGATTGATTTGTTGTGCGCTCCGGAAACTGCGAATGAACAAGCCCGCGCAGATGAGCAGGAGCAGCGACAGTCCAATTTGTGCGACCACCAAGCCGCTCGCCAGGCGCGCCTTCCTGAGCGTACCCGACGCGCTCCCAGTCTCCTCTTTCAAAACCCCAGCCGGCGCTAAGCCCGAGGACCTCAACGCAGGCAAGATTCCGAAGATCATGGCTGTGAGCACCGAAACGACCAGCGTCGCCAGCAGCACGCTGCGGTCCGCCGCGATGGTGAGCGAAAGGGGAACGTCTTCCGTCACAGGCATGAATGTCATGAGCGTTCCCTGAGTCCACAAGGTGATCAACAGCGCGACTGCACCTCCGGTTAGCGACAGTATCAGGCTTTCGACCAACAGTTGCCGCACAAGCCGCCATCGGCTTACACCGAGCGCCATCCGAATGGCGATTTCGCGCCGGCGCCCGACCGACCGAACCAGCATCAGATTGGCCACGTTCACGCATGCCAGCAACAGCACCAGGCCTGCGATGCACATTAACGCTGGAAGTAGTGTCGCGAGGAACTGATTCAAGCCAAAGGGGTTTCGCCAGAGCGGATATACCGTCACATGGTCGTGCCCTTTATGTTCCTCGGGATAAGCTCTTGCTTCCGGCTTTAATCGCAGCGTCATTTCCTGCTGCGCCTGCTCCAGCCTGACGCCAGGCTTCAACCGTCCAAACCCAAGTAACCAGAACTGATGATGGTCATGAAGCAGGTCGCCGAGCTCGTTGAACTGGGCCTCCATCATGATGGGAACCCAAATCTCGGTCCGTACCCCCGTCTGGCTCCCCTGAAACACAGCCGGCGTCACTCCCACAATGGTGTATGGGTGTTGGTTGATTTCAATCGTCTGGCCCACGATGTTGGGATTCGCGCCGAAATGCGTTTGCCACAGGCGGTAGCTGATCACCGCCACGGGCGCGCCTCCCGGCTTCGTGTCCTCCTCAGGCAGAAAGCCGCGCCCCATGATCGGCCGCACCCCCAGGACATCGAAATAATTCGCGGACGCTACCATGCCCCAGATCCGCTCCGGTCTGCTTTTGGCCTTCAGGCTCATCTGCACGAAGCTGCACGCCGCGATTCCTGTAAAGCTCTGCTGCCCGTCGCGCATCGCTTCGAGATCGGGATAGGTAAACGGGAAGGGATTGTCACCGGGCTTGCTCAGCGTGAGCGACACCACCTCGCTTGCCCGGGAAAGTCCGGGGACTGGATTCAGCAATGTCGAATTGATCCAACTGAAAATCGTGGTGTTGGCGCCGATACCCAGCGCAAGCGTCAGAATAGCAATCGCCGCAAAGCCGGGACTCTTGCGCAGCACGCGCAATCCGTACTTGCAGTCCTGCAGTAGGTTTGACATTTGCCCCTCCGTTCGGCTGCGGGTCGGGCAGTTAGGACTGCCTTTGTTCAAAGGTCATGCGGCTGGACCGCAGCGTCGAGATCCCGGGTTGGGAAAGCAGCTTTGCGGCCAGCCCATTCTATAGGCAAGCCACTGCAAACACTGGGAGATATTGGTTGGGCCAGGCGGGAAGGAGAATTCGAGTGTCCGATTCCGGGCACGACTGTTCGAATTTGAACGGCGGATTAACCGTCAGTCGTCGGCACCAGACCAACCCACCATCCGTAGAAGGGGCGGCAATTGGCCTCTCGATTCTCGATTGGAACCGACACGCGAGATAACTCCCGGATAGTCGGTCCGGAAATAATGCGATCGGCCGCGAGAGCTTCCTGGTATGCGGAGACGGCATCGCGTTCCAAGTCAGATGGCTCCGCATGCTGTCCTCGGACATCGTTGACCTTCGAGCCTGCTGCCGCAGGGAACCTTTTCTTGAACTTGCGCGTATTGTTTGTTGGAATCACGATTGCGCTCACCGCACAAGCCAGCTGGAGACTCTGTGGCTAACTTGTCGAATGATTTTCGCTATGCATTGCGTGGACTGCGCAAGTCCCCAGGTTTTGTGATCACGTCGATCCTTACCCTAGCACTTGGAATTGGTGCCGTGACGGCTGTGTTCAGCGTCGTGAACTCGGTGCTCTTGCGACCGTATGGATTTCGAGATCCCGACCAGCTTATCGTGTGGCGCGAGACGATGCGGGAGGTGAAAGACCGCTATCCCTATATTGCCCGACAACTACAAGCACTACCTCTACCTGAAAGCTCATTCCAAAACAATCGAGGATGCTGCGATTCTTCAAAATGCTTCCTTCGCTGTTACGGTCGGAGAGAACCATCGGCAAGTGGTGAGTGGTCTCAGTGTTTCCTCGAGCTTTTTCCCGGTTCTGGGAATTACACCAGCCCTCGGTCGGAGCTTTCTTCCGGAGGAGGATCGAAAAGCTGGCAGCAATGTTGTGATTATCACTTGATCGGCGTCAGAACGTTTCTTTGGCACCGACCGACGAGTGCTGGGCCGTTCGTTAAAGATCGGTGGAGAACAAAAAACGGTTGTAGGTGTGCTGCCCAGGACATTTGCGTTCCCGGCAGTAAACGAAATGGCCGGCGGTGCGCCTCCCGGCGAGATCTCCCGTTACGAAATCTTTCAA
>PKYX01000008.1 GCA_003132825.1 Acidobacteriaceae bacterium | reverse complement strand
TAATGTTGCGATACGCGTCGCCAATCGCGTGAAGGATCAACCGGTCGCGCACCAGCCGCCGGTTCACAAAAATGTAGATTCCATTGCGATTTGAGCGCTGCACCTCGGGGCGCGAGGCAAACCCGCTGATTCGCAGCGTCGCCGCCTGTTCGTCCGCCTCGAGCTGAGGCTCGGTGATCGCGGACCGCACCGGGCCCTCGTTCGGCGGAATCTCCATTAATTCCTCGAGCGCCTGCCGACCGAAAAGCTGGTAGACGCGCTCGGAAAGTTTCTCCACCGGCGCGCAGTCGAGAATCAACTGCGACGGTGTCTTGAGCAGAAAATGCGTCTCAGGATGGGCGAGCGCGTAGTGCGTGACCAGCGAGGCGATGTGGCCTAGCTCGGTCGTCTCGGATTTCAGGAATTTTCGCCGAGCGGGCACGCAATAGAAAATATCCGCAACGCTGATCGAAGTCCCCGCCGGAATACCGGCGGGCTTCACACTGATAAGCTTTCCGCCCGCGAACTCGATGCGAGTTCCCTGCTCTTCCTCCGGAGTGCGCGTTTCAAGGAGCAGCCGCGAGATCGCCGCAATGGTGGGCAAAGCCTCGCCGCGAAATCCCAGCGTCGCAATCGAAAGCAGATCGTCCGCCGTGCGCAGTTTCGACGTCGCATGTCGCTCGAAAGCGAGCAGCGCGTCGTCGTGGTTCATTCCGCTGCCGTCGTCAATCACGCGGATCATCCGCTTGCCGCCCGATTCGACCTCGATCCGAATCGAGCGCGCGCCCGAATCGAGCGCGTTTTCGAGCAGCTCCTTCACCACCGACGCGGGCCGCTCGACCACCTCGCCCGCCGCAATCTTGTTCGCGACGTTCTCCGCCAGTATGCGTATCCGCGACATCAGCTACTCGGCTTCCTTTTTAATGGCGATTCCCAACTCGTCGAGCTGATCCTCATCAACGGTTGAGGGCGCCTCCGACATCAAATCTTGCGCCTTGGTTGTCTTCGGGAATGCGATCACGTCCCGCAGCGATTTTTCGCCGGCCAGGAGCATCACGATGCGGTCAATGCCAAGCGCAATGCCGCCGTGCGGGGGAGTGCCGTAGGTCAGCGCATCGAGAAAAAACCCGAAGCGGTGCTTCGCCTGCTCGTCAGTCAAACCCAGCGCCTTGAACATGCGCGCCTGCACGTCTTGCCGGTGGATCCGAATGCTGCCCGAGCCAAGTTCGTTGCCGTTCAACACAATATCGTAGCCCTTGGAGCGGCATTCCCACGGCGCTGTCTCGAGCTTATCGAGATCCTCTTCCACAATTCCGGTGAACGGATGCTGCGCGCTCACCCAACGCTTGTCGCGCTCGCTCCATTCGAACAAGGCGAATCCCGTGATCCAGAGAAACTCCCATTTGGTGCGGTCGATCAAATTCAGTTTGTCGCCAAGATGCAGCCGAATCTGCCCGACTACGTTCAAGGAAGTATCGTTGTGCTGGATTTGCTCCCGGGCTGCCGCGGCGACGATCAGATCGCCCGGCTTTGCACCAACGGCGGCGGCCAGTTTCTTCAGTCCGTCCATGCCGAGATTCTTTTCAAGGGGCGACGAAGTTCCCTCAGCCGTCACTTTCACCGTGTAAACGCCGCGCGCACCGGCCGCCTTCGCGAATTCGGCAAGTTCATCGAGCTGCTTGCGCGACCAGCCAGCCGCTCCCGGCGCGACCATCGCCTGTACGTTGCCTTCAAAATGCAGCACGCCGCGTGCCGGCTCGAAGAATTGCGTCACGTTATGCAGCTCCATGCCGAAGCGTAGGTCGGGCTTGTCCGAGCCGTACCGACGCAGCGCCTCCTTGTACTCCATGTGGCGAAAAGGCCGCTGCACTTTTATGCCGGCGAGCGCGCAGACGCGCTCCATCACTCGCTCGATCGCATCGAACACGTCCTGCTGACGCGGAAACGACATCTCCAGGTCCAGCTGCGTGAATTCAAGCTGACGATCGGCGCGAAAGTCTTCGTCGCGGATGCACTTGCATATCTGAAAATAGCGGTCCATGCCGGAAATCATCAGGATCTGCTTGAAGATCTGCGGCGATTGCGGCAGCGCGTAGAACTGCCCGTGATGAATGCGGCTCGGCACAAGGCAGTCGCGGGCTCCTTCCGGAGTTGATCGCGTGAGCAACGGCGTCTCAATCTCGAAAAAACCCTGTTCGTCGAGCGATTTCCGAATCTCGAAGACAACGCGGTGCCGCAATTCGATATTGCCATGCAAGCGCGGCCGGCGAAGATCGAGATAACGGTAGCGCAGCCGCGTTTCCTCGTTCGCGGTCACGTCGTCCTCGATCTGGAATGGCGGTGTTTTCGACGTGTTCAAAATGAGCAGCCGCGTGGCGACCACTTCCACTTCGCCTGTCGCGATCTCGGGATTCGATTTCTGCCGGCGAATCACGCGGCCCTCGACGGCCACAACGAACTCCGAGCGCAAGTCTTCGGCCTTGGCGTGAGCCTCCGGATTCTGCTCCTGGTTGAAGACGATTTGTGCGATTCCGGCGCGGTCGCGCAGATCAATGAAAATCAGCTGCCCTAGGTCGCGCCGCCGGTGGACCCAGCCCATCAGGACGACGTCGGTATCGGCATCCGCCGCGCGCAGCTCGCCGCAATATTTTGTGCGTTTCAAATTTCCGAGCGTATCAAGCACCAGAGCCCCTTCTTTCAGATTCCAGATATTCCAACAAGTCATTCTCATTGAGCTTTTTCTGCTCGGCGTCAGCGAGGCGCTTTAGTGTATACGTGCCGGATGTCACCTCGTCTTCGCCGATAATCAGCGCATAGCGTGCGCCGAGCTTATCCGCAAGCCCGAGAGACTTCTTGAATTTCATGGCCTCGGGCGGCAGCTCGACGGCAATGCCGCATTCGCGCAACTTTCGCGCGATCCGAACCGCCGCTGGATAAGTTGCGGCGCTCATCCACGCGACAAAAACTCCGAGGCCCGGCATTTTCGGCGCTTGGCCGCCCTCCTGTATGGACAAAATCGCGCGATCGCTGCCGATGGCAAAGCCAATTCCCTTCGTCGGATGGCCGCCAAGAAGTTCGACCAAGCCGTCGTAACGCCCGCCGCCGCACACCGCGTNNGAGGCCGCGCACGAGCCGCCAGTTTTCCTCATAGGCGATTCCGCGCAGATTCAGTTCGTCCTTCAACTCCGAAAAATGCTGGCGGCAAGCGGCGCACAAATGATCCGAGATCCGCGGCAGTGTTTCGATGATAGGCTGCTCCTCGGGTAGCTTCGAATCGAGGACGCGAAGCGGGTTCGTCTCGATTCGCCGCTGGCTGTCCGCGCCCAGCTTGTCCTTCACTTTCAGCAGCTCCTGCCGCAGCACCTCGACATATTTCGGGCGGCATTGCTTGCAGCCGATGGAATTGACGGAGAGAGTGATCAACGCAAGCCCCGCGCGTTTGAACAGCACGACCAGCATTTCCAGAACTTCCGCATCAATTGCCGGCGCGTCCGACTGGCCCAGTACCTCCGCGCCGATCTGGTAGAACTGGCGATAGCGCCCCTTCTGCGGGCGTTCGCGGCGGAACATCGGCCCGATGTAATAGAGCTTCACGTTGCCAGGCAGCGTGTGCATTCCGTGCTCGATGTAAGCGCGGACCACGCTGGCCGTCGCTTCGGGCCGCAGGCTTATCGACGACTCATCCCGATCTTCAAAGGTGTACATCTCCTTCCCAACGACATCCGTATCCGCACCGATGGACCTCGCGAATAAATCGGTCTCTTCGAAAATTGGCAACCGGATTTCCCGAAAATTGTAAGATTCAAAGACCTCGCGCGCCGCTCGCTCGAACCAATTCCAGAGCGAGGAATCGGGCGGAAGGATATCGCGGGTGCCTTTAATAGCCCTGAATTGCCGTTTTTCAGTCATTTCCTAGTAGGGTCAGCGAGCAAAAGTCATCCAAACATACTAACAGGCAAGTCTACTGATGCAAGGGAATCGCCCCGATCGCGAGCCTCCGCAATCGCGCGCCGTCCCGATCTCTACGCATCCATCGCGATGATCCGACGTGTCTTATCGGAGAAATATGAAAATGATCTGTGTCTCCAAAATGATTTCAAAATTTCACATATGCTGACAAGAAGGCAACTCGCGGCTCCAGAACGTGCCGCAAAACTCGTGCCGATCCCCTCGTAGTGCACTGATTCGGCGCACCTTATGGTCCTTCCACGGTCATTTGAAACATCTATCCCCTCCATCGAAACGTTGCATTTTACGTAACCAATACTTCCGTATAGTGTCCGGCCCTCAGGTTCTTACTTTCCAAGAGGAGAGTACCTAATGGCCGAGAAGACTACTGGAGAAATGCAAGCAACGTTAGGCTTGACCGGGTTGACGATGAACGCGATGGCGTTGATCGCGCCCGGCGCTTTCCTTTGGCTCACCTTCGCACCTCAGGCGACCGAAGGCGCCACGACGCCGTCTATGTGGATCGGCATCGTGTTCGCGCTGTTGCTTTGTCTTGCCACCGCGGTCTGTTACGCGGAAATGGCCAAGCTCTATCCCGGGACCGGCAGCTCGTATTACTTCGCCGAACAGTCCTTCCTCAACCATGAGAAAGCCTGGCCGTACGCCCGTCTGGCCAAGTTCATCGTCGGCTGGGGCTCGCATCTTTACTATTGGATCTACCCCGGCGTGATGGTCGGCGTCATCGGAGTCATCTCCGGCTACCTGGTAGGAACGCTCTGGCCGAATTTTATGAGCGCCTCCAATCCCGGACCCATGTTCATGGGGCTGATCGCCATCATCTTCGCTTTTGTCGTGTCCTATATCGCCCATCGCGGTGTCGTTGGTTCAACGGCCGTGAACATCGGCATCAATGTCATTCAGATCAGCGCGCTGCTGGTGTTCACCGTGATTGCCCTGGGCTACCGCATCAACCATCCCCCGGGCAGCGTCGCCTTCCAGTTTGATCCGCAAACCAGCGCAGCCTTTAGCTGTGAGTTCGCCACCACCAAGACGATGGTGAGTGGGGTTTCGACCGACACCACGGTGCGCGCCGCCGACGGCACGCCGCAATGCGCCGTGGACGCCGCCGGAAAGCCAGTGCCTTATCACGTCAGCTATCCCGAGTACGACACTACCACCACTCCTCCGACTTTCATTTCCCATCCGAGCGCCGGCTCGGTCATCCGCATGCACAACTTTGGCTGGATGTTCGCGCAGGCCTGTGTCGCCATCCTGATTCTCGTGGGATTTGAGTCGGTCACCTCGATGGGTGGCGAAGCCAAGAATGCCAAACGCGACGTGCCCATCGCGGTCATCACGTCGCTCCTGGTGCAGGGCTGTTTCTGTTACCTGTTCGAGTATTTCGCCGCCAATTACTTCCTAAACAGTGGTTATCCCATGTCGTTTGCCGGCGCTTCGGCGGCGCCCATCGGCGACATGATGACCATGGTGGGCGACGCTCTGTTCGGCGCCGGGCGCGGACGCATCTTCATGCTGATCGAAGCGGCTACCGTGTTTCTGGCGCTGATCGGTACCACGCTGTCTTGCATCAACACCGGAGCGCGCGTCACCTACGCCATGGGCAAAGACAAGGAACTTCCGGATTCCATGGGCGCGCTGCATTCCAGAAACCTCACCCCGCATAAGGCCATCTGGACTCTGGCTATCATCTCCGCCGTGATTGGGTGCATCACGGTGGCCGTGTTCTTCGGCGACGGCGGCGCCCCCAGCGACGCCTCCATTGCCGCTTTGCCCCACGGTTTCTGGTCCAGTTTCGGCTACACCACGCATGACAAGATGGCGGCTTTGCCCAATACCTTCCTGACCACGACGCTGGCTTCGAACTTCGGCACGTTCTTGCTCTACATGCTGAGTTGCATCACCTGCATCGTGTGCTACCACAATCACCCGAACTTCAAATTCGTGCGTCACTTGGCGATTCCGGTCTTCGGCCTGCTCGCCAACCTGGCTTGTATGGTCTTTTATTTAGTCGGTCCATTCATGGGATTCGGCACCAAAATGGAACCGCTGCTGGCCCTGGGGGTGGCCCTGGTCTGGGCCATTTACGGCGGGATCTACTTCATGCGCGTCGGCAAGAAGCATGGCAAGACGACGCTGGTCGAAAACCGGGCGCAACAAGCGAGTTGAGTTTTCGGGGAGGATCGTTGTCCCTTAAAGTCCGGGCGGGCCCCGCAAGGCTCGCCCGGCGTTTTTCATGAGGAGGTCACCGTGATCCGTCAACCATTGGTTCCCGCCGATGTTTCCCTGGCCGTTTCGCGCCCGTGCCTTGGACCCGATCCGCGTCGCGCAGCCCTTCCGCTTGCCCTGAGGATGTGGGAAGGGAATTCGACCCACCATGATTACCCTGGGTATGTGGTCCCGACCATGCTTCTCGGTCCGATGCTCGGCTACGGCACTCGGCTCGAACCGCTCATGGCGCTCGGAAGCGGAGGCTTCTGGGGCCTTCACGCTGCCATCCGCTTAGTCGGTGCCAGCAGGCGCCGGCACCAGCCGGTGAATTGATTTCCCTGGGCGGGGCGAGAGGCCATGAGATTGAACGGCCCTGAACCCCTGCCGGGTGCAGTTGCTCCGAGGGAAGGAGGGGATTCGATGCTCCACCCGCACTCGCTCCGCGAGGACATCGCCGGTCTCGGCTCGCTACAATACCCTATGCTTGATGTCGAATTCGCGCAGCTCTCCGACCCCGGGCGAGTGCGTGATCACAACGAGGACTACCTCGGCTACGTCTGTCCCACGACTCCCGGCGAGATGCGTTCCCGCGGCTGCCTGTTTGTGCTGGCGGACGGAGTCGGCGGGCACGACAAAGGCGAAGTGGCTTCCCGCACAGCGGTCGAGAGCATGCTCGCCGGCTTTCACGGAGCCCCGCCGGGCGAGTCCCACTCGCCCCTGTTATCCCGCCTGGTACAGACCGCCAATACGCGCGTCATGGAGGCCGGAATGGCCGGTTCCTCCGGCGGTATCCCCATGGCCACGACCTTGGTGAGTTGCGCCCTACGCTACGATCGCGCCCTGGTCGCGCACGTCGGAGACTCGCGCTGCTACCTGGTGCGCCGCGGCGAAGCCCTAGTGCTGACCCGCGATCACACCTTGGTGGGCGAGCAGATGCGGCTGGGACTGCTTTCCGCGAGAGAGGCCGCCGATTCCCCCCATCGTCACCTGCTCAGCCGCTCGCTCGGCGCCGAGATGTTCGTCAACGTTGAAACGAATGAGTACCAGATCCTCGGCGACGACGTGCTGGTGCTGTGCTCAGACGGGCTCCACGGCGCGGTGTCGCCCTCCGAGATTGCCGCCATCGTCAGCCATCAGGCGGACCTGAATGCGGCGGCTCACCGCCTGGTGGCAGTGGCCAATCACCAGGACGGTACCGACAACATCAGCGTGCAACTCGTTCGTATTCGCAGTGTCGAGCGGGTCGGGATGTACCGCGGCCGCCCTTACCGGCTGCGCTGAGAGAGTCGAAAGAGGCTCGAGCGCTGGCCTCAGAACGCTTCGACCAGCAGGCCCTTCGCGACCGGAATCGACTTTCTGCCGGCTCTTGTCGTCGCCCCGAAATGACCCGACTTCGACCCAAGAACATTAACCGCGGAGCAAGTTTTTATGGATTCTTTACGTCTTACGGCCGGATATTCTGGCATCATGGAAATGCGTCGTGCCCGCGGGGATCGGACCCCTGCGTTTTGCCGCGGCCTTCGTTTGCCGTTTGCCCATGAAGGCCTGCGCTCACCATGACCTCACTGCATACCGGCGATCAACTCGATCACTACCGCATTGAAGGCGTGGCCGCCCGCAGTGGCATGGCTTCCATCTTTCGCGGCACCGACCTGCGCACCGGACTCTCGGTCGCCATCAAAGTCCCGCATCCGGAGATGGAAGGCGATCCGGTGCTCTACGATCGTTTTCAGCGCGAGTTGCAGATTGGACAAAAGCTCGATCATCCCCACGTGATGAAGGTGTTCTCCGACGGGGATCGCAGCCAGCTCTACATGGTGATGGAGTGGGTGGAAGGCCGCCTGCTGCGGCAGCTCCTGAACGAGCAGAAAAAGCTTTCACCCGAGCGCGCGGTTAAGATCTCCGTCGCCGTCGCCGAAGCTCTCGACTACATCCACAAAAATGGCGTGGTGCACCGCGATCTGAAGCCGGAAAACATCATGATCGACGCCCAGGACAATATCAAGCTCATCGACTTCGGCATCGCCTCGAATCTCGGTTCGCGCCGGCTGACGTTCGCCAAGTTTACCCAGACCATGGGCACGCCCGACTACATTTCCCCCGAGCAGGTCAAAGGCAAACGTGGCGACGCCCGTAGCGACATCTATGCGCTCGGCGTCATGCTCTACGAAATGCTGACCGGGAAAGTGCCGTTTACCGGCGCCAATCCCTTCGTCATCATGAACGACCGCCTGCTGAATAATCCCGTCCCGCCCCGCGAAATCGATCCCACGATTTCTCCCCAGCTGCAGGAAGTCATCTATCGCGCCATGGAACGTGATCCCAGCAAGCGCTACGCCAACGCCCACGAGATGATCTGGGACTTGCAGCATCTGGACCAAGTGGGCGTCGCCGAGCGGCCCGAGCTGCGCGACTGGAGAGTGCGCCGCGAACCCTGGACCAGAAGACTTCTCTTCTACTTGATGCTGTTCCTGATCCCAATTGTCATTTTCGGCTTGCTGCTGTGGGTGGCGCGCCACTGATTGTAACGCCGGCCTTTTGGCCGGCTGCCTATCCCTCCCCGGGAACTGTTCTCTCCCGTCCAGTGTCTAAGCCTCTATGTGGCCGGATTCGCCCGCGTCTCCCCTCCGGGATGTCCTCGGGGCAGATTCCTTCGCGGAACAGGTGCCTTGGCTCGGCGGCTTGCTCACGGCGGCTGCGGTCTCCAGTCTGGTTTCGAGCGCTCCGCCGCCGGGTTCGTTGTCCTGGGGCGATGTGGTCCTATCGGCCGCGGTCTGCGTGCTGGCTGCTTGCCTGTCCGGTGCGGCGGCGGCCCGGCTCCTGTGCTCGATCATTTCCTCTCAATCCCCGCTCAGCCGAACCCGAGGCGTGCTCAACATTTCCTGCATTGCAGCCGGATTTGCTCCGCTGAGCCTTTTTCTCCAGGAGCGATCCGTTCTCGGCATGGCGGTGGCCGCAGGGCTGGCCGCGGCGACGACGCTCTGGTTTTGGGAATACGACGGGGCTTCTGGTGAAGCGGTGCTACAAAACGATTCTCTGTTGGCGGATCAGGTGTTTGTCGAGCTGCACGCTCGGCCCCTACTGCGTGATCTGCTGCCGGCGCTCTGGGTGGTGGGATCGGCCGAGGCGGCCGGGCTGGCGCAGATGACAAGTCATGCCGCGATTGCGGCAGGCTTGTCAGGCGCGAGCGCGGCGGTGTTCGCCCGGTCCTTCGCTCGCAAGGCCTCACCCGAGGAATCTCCCATGGCGAGGAGAGCGGACGGCCGATGGTACCCGCTTCTAGTGCTGGGGCTGGCGCTGGTCTTTACGATCATCGGCCTGCTGCCATTTCTAAGAGCTGGGTTGGGAGGGGGATTCGGATGGGCGAACCATGCGTTCCGTCAGTTTTCTTCCGCCGGCGCATCCCAGCACCGAGAAATGCGCGCTGCCGGGAAATCCGTTCCCCGGTTGCTCGGGAACATGGCTGGAGATCTGGGCGGATCCTACTCGAGCATCGTTCTGTGGCCCGACTATCAGCAGACGGTCAAGCTGGTAGCTCCGGTCCCCACTCCATTTGCCTTCGGCGCACGAGCTCCCATTCTGAGCATTCCATTCAATGGGGTGTATTGGGTTTTCCAGGCGCCCGATTCGCGTCCGTCACCCCAATCTCACATCGCCCGCGGCAGTCCCGAGAGGTTCAACATCCGTTCGACCGACGGGCGGCCGCTGCGGCTCGAGGCGCGCCAGAACCTGGCCACGCTCGTCGACCTTGCTTGCTGCAGCGCCATCCAAGTCGCGATCCAAAATACCGACCGCTACCCCGGAACCGTCTCGCTCGAACTCATCCTGCGCAACACTACTCTGCCGGGCGCGCCATTCCAATCGTTGGGGACGGCCGTGGTCGCCTCGACCCGACCCTGGACGCTAGTTGGGGAACGGCCGGCTGTAAGCGAGGTTCTGAGCTTCAACATTCCTCCCCATCTGAAACTGCGGCAATTTGACGAAGTATCGGTCGTATTTCAGCTGAGCCCGAACCGTTCCGATGTCGGCGCCAAGATCGGAATCGAGCGATTTACCCTGGTTCCCCGCGGGCTGCCGTAGCGCCGGCGGCACCGACGACCACCCCTGAGCCGAGCCCAGGGCCGCGAGCAGCAGATGAGCTGGTCGATATCGCTGGCATGAGGAAGATCTAGCGAGGGTCATGCAGCGGGGCTGGTTCGGCGTGCTCGGTAACCTCGAGGGTAATCACGCCCGGTTTCGTCTGGAACCACTGTTCATGAATCGAGATGTGCATCCGAACTGCCTGCTCGTCCGGTAAAATCCCCGTTTCCCCCGTCACCGACCAAGGGTCGATGATCTCCATCGGCCGAATGGTCACAGTGCCGAATGTATTGCCCACCGTGTAGTCAAACCGGAAGCCATCCCGGGCATCGCCCGTTTGATCGAGAATGGTGCTCCCTTGGGTGGTCAGTTGCGATGCCACATCGTGGGCCAACCTGTTCATGAGCGGCATCCAGTTCTTGGCCTTGATCACCAATTCTGGTTCGAACTCCTTCCGCTCGGTGACAAATTCATGTCCGGCCTTAGAGCCCGCCTGGCTGGATGCCTTGGAATGGGAACCGTTGCACCGGAATGGATCCACCGCCCCGTCGGGGGCGTAGCTTTTGAAGAAAGCGCTCTTGGTTTCGGGCGAGGGGAGCAGGTAGCGCGTGCGGGATAAGGTGAGGACGACAACTGCAATCGAGAGCAACCCAACCAGCACCGGGATGAAGATGATAGCCGTCCGACGTTTTCCGGAGGCCATGACTGATCCCTCCCGTTGCACCGCGACGCCTCATTTTACATGGCCCTCCGGCACGGGGCGGCTCGCCCACCCGAGCGATTTGGATCTTGAATTGGAGCGTGCTTCATAGACCACTGCGGCGTGGCGATTCGCGCCCGGCGAGTATCCCTCGTCCGGTCGGCGGCGACTACGTTGTTGACTGTACTCTATTATATAGAGTACTCTGCAAATACGGGGTGCCTGCAAGGTTTCCCCCGCATTTTGATTTCTACGCCAAGGAGTCCGCCCATGAAAATCGCAATTTCCACCTTCGCTCTTCCACCCTGTCTTTCCACAATCCTGCTCGCAGCGGCGTTCATGATTTCGTGCAGTCTCTCGCTGGCCGCACAGCAGCCCGTTTCGAACAGCGTCGACGCGCAGCGCGAGGCCATGCGCAAGCTTGCGTTTCTGGGTGGGCACTGGTCGGGCTCTGCCACCATCGTTCCGGCAACGGGCGAAGCGCTTCATCTCACCCAGACGGAAGATGTCGAATACAAGCTTGACGGCCTCGTCCTGCTCATCGAGGGCAAAAGCACCGACGCCGACGGCAAAGTACTGTTCAGCGCCATGGCCACGGTTGCTTACGACGATGCTTCCCATACCTATCGATTCCGCGCCTACAATGAGGGCCACTACCTCGACACCGAGCTCTCGGTGCCCGCTAACGGCTTTTCGTGGAGCTTTACGGCCGGGCCGGCGCACATTGTGAACACCATGCAACTGACCGGCAAAGGCGAGTGGGACGAAGTCACCGACGTGATCGTTGGCAGCTATCCTCCGCATCGCAGCCTGGACATGCAGCTTCAACATCGGCCGTGAAGCGACGTGCCCCCGGCTGTCGCGGGAGCAAAGCCAGGGAATATGTGGTAATTCGAGCTCCGTCGCAAGGAGAACTGCCATGCAGCACCACACCACTGAGCAGGAACTGAAGGACAGGCTGAGCCTCATCGAAAGCATGATCGCCGAGGGACGCCGGAACGTAGAGAGCTGGGGATGGACGTTCGTTCTGTGGGGGGTTGTTTATTATCTCGCCATCGCCTGGTCAGCTTGGAATCACAGCGTGTGGGCTTGGCCGGTCACGATCTTGGTCGCGGTCATTGTCACCATTGCGGTGGCTTCGTTGAAGGGCGGCAATCATCCGGGGACCACCCTGGGCCGGGCAATCGGTTCGATCTGGATGGCCGCGGGAACTTCGATGTTTCTGCTCTTTCTAGCCCTCGGCCTGAGTGGAAGACTCACCGATCAGCATCTCTTTGTGGCCGTGATATCGGCCATTCTTGGCATGGCCAACGGAGCCTCAGCCCTGATTCTTCGCTGGAAGGTTCAGTTTGCCTGCGCGGTTGTGTGGTGGGTGGCTGCTGTGATCACCTGCTTTGACANNCGGCGCGGTCCAATCCATGCCTGATTTGCCCGAGCTCAATCCCGTGGTTCACGGCAGACTGCGACTGGCTTTGCTTTCGCTGCTCAGCGCCGTGGAAGAGGCGGAGTTTACATGGCTCCGCGCCAAGACTGAGGCCACAGACGGCAACCTGGGCGCGCAACTGCTCAAGCTCGAAGAAGCCGGGTACGTGGCGGTCGAAAAGAGGTTCGTGTTGCGCAAACCGCAAACCCTCTATCGCCTCACCGAAGCCGGCCGCCAAGCCCTCACCGAATACGTCCAGGCATTGAAACAATTGCTCGGCCCAGCCATCGATGCTTAGCAGAGTACCCGCCTTCTTTCCGACCCCTGCGATCGGCGTATATTAACTGCGCCATGTGGAAACTCATCCTGGTCTCGTTCTGTCTGATCGCCCCCATGTTCGGCGCCGAGAAACTAACCGCGCCGCAACTCATTGCGCTCGCCAAATCCAATCGCGCCGCCCTGCGCGATGCCATCACCGCGAGCTTCGAAGCAAAGGATCTGAAAGACGGCACCGCCTGGACCGGCCACGGCGCCGATTTCTTCTTCCCGACCGAAGCCGCGGCTCGCCCCGTGCTGGTCATCGACGATGCCCCGGCGCTGCGAATGCGCAATCTGCCCGGCTCCGATCTTTGGTACATCTCGGCGCGCATCGACGGGGTAGGGAAGCTGCATTCCTTCCACTATCTGGTGAAGGGCGCTAAGTTCGGCGGCCGGCTCGATCTGCCCGCCTTCGGGCCCCTTTCCTATCTGCAGCCGGGAGTTGCTTCCGGCACGCTCTCCCCGGCCATCACGCACACCAGCAAGATTTATGACGGCATGCGGAGCGAATACTGGATCTACGTCCCCGCGCAATACGATCCCAAGACTCCCGCCGCGCTCATGGTCTTCCAGGATGGCGGCGGCTACATCGATCGCAACGGCAATAATCCGGCGCTCAACGTGGTCGACAATCTGATTGCCCAGAAGCAAATTCCGGTGATGATCTGTGTCTTTATCAACCCTGGCGACATCGGCGATTCCCCGGGTACGCCCACCCACAGCTTTGTGCAGGCCTACTCAGAGAAATGGCACCGCACCCTCAAGGACTCCATGCGCAGCACGCTCTACGACACGGTCAGCGACCGCTATGTCCGCTTTCTGCGCGATGAGGTGCTGGCCGAGGTTGAGGCCAAGTACAACATCCGCAAAGACGCCTACAGCCACGCCATCACCGGCCTCTCCTCCGGCGGCATCTGCTCCTTCAATGCGGCCTGGCAAATGCCCGATCAATTCAGTCGCGTCATTAGCTGGATCGGCAGCTTCACCAGCATTCAGTGGAAAGAGGACCCGACCATCCCCGACGGCGGCCAGGACTATCCCGAAAAAGTCCTGCGCGAACCCAAACGCAACCTGCGCGTTTGGCTGCAAGACGGCTCAAACGACCAGGAAAATGAGCGCTATGGCAGTTGGCCGCTGGCGAACGTCCGCCTAGCCAACGCCCTTAAGCTCAAGGACTACGATTTTCGCTTCAGCTTCGGCAGGGGCACGCACAACTCGGGCGCCGGGGCGGCTGAGTTCCCCGAGGAGATGATCTGGCTGTGGCGTGACTATGAGCCGGGAAAAACGGACCAGACCTACCAGATCGATCCGGCAGAAAAGTCTCAACCCCCGTTCCGTGTGGC
>PKYX01000203.1 GCA_003132825.1 Acidobacteriaceae bacterium | reverse complement strand
TTGTGTTTGGATCTAGCCGAAACTACTGACCCGGTTCGAACTGCGGGTCGCGTCATCTGGTCAGAACCCTCGGGCCGCAGCGGAATCCGTTTTCTCGAATTACGCGGTCCGGCTTCGAAGGAATTCAAAAAATGGCTCTTCATGAACGCGCTGACCGCTTGCGCACGACACGCGGCCCTGCAGGCGCTAGATTGCGGACAGCTCGATCGAGCGTCTTCAACGGACGCTAATCCGTCTTCCCCGGGCGAGGAGATTGGCGCGCCGACCCGGCCGGACTACACCCTGGTTTTGACCCAGCTGGCGGCGATCCGGCAGGAAGCTGCGGCCGCATCACCTGCCCTGGATTCCTCTCTGCCATTGCTGGCCGAGTATGCCCGAGATTTCGCAGGCGCGAGCGGCGCTGCCATCGCGCTTTCCGTAGACGATGAGATGATTTGCCGTTCCAGTACCGGATCCGCTCCCGGCGTCGGTTCGCGGTTCCAGACAGGCACGGGCTTTTCCGGCGAGTGTGTTCGTAGCGGGCGCCTGCTGCGATGCGATGACGCTGAGACGGACTTACGCGTCGACCACGAAAGTTGCCGCGCCCTCGGCATCCGCTCGATGATCGCCGTACCTATTCAAGCCGGCGATGCCGTCACCGGGCTCCTGGAAGTCTTTTCCCCGCAGCCCAACGCCTTCAGCCTCAGCCATAGTATTTTTCTGCAGCGCTTGGCGGATGTAATTCTCACCGCGGTACGTCGTTCCGCTCAAACCGTGAGCCTGGCAAGGGCCCAGATCGCAACTCCCGCAGCCCCTACAGATCAAACGGGAAACGTGCTGGGTTTTGAGGCCCTCAGCGGTGGCGATATCCTGAGTGAAGAAATCCCTGGCGAAGCCTCCCCTGAGATCCCCCCTACTGGGACCTACCTGGGTCGGATTGCCTTGTTCGCCGCTGTCGCCGTGCTCCTCGTGGTCGCCGCCCTGTTCATCCGACGCATCGGAATTCTGTCAGGTTCGAGTCAAAGCCGGGCTCAGCAAATAGCGGCCCCGGCCGAAGCCCCGAAAACCCAGCCCGAAGACCATCTCCCCCAGGGCGATTTGGATCGATTGCGCAAGTCTGCGGCCCAAGGCAACGCCAACGCCCAATTCGCTCTGGGCGCTCGCTATGCGATGGGGGAGGATGTCCCGCGGAATGACTCGACCGCCGTCCAATGGTTTGCGCTCGCTGCCGAGCAGGGACAAGTACTCGCTCAGGCGACCTTGGGTGCGTATTACTGGGAAGGAAGAGGCGTTCCCCAGGATCTCGACAAAGCCTATTTCTGGTCTGTCCTCGCCCGAGCCGGAGGCGATGAAGCCAGCAAGTATCGCGTTGCCGGCCTGGCCTCGCGGATGAGCCGCAGCCAAATCATCGCGGCGCAGGAAGAGGCCAACAACTGGCTGCAGCAGCGTCAGTTGGCCGGCAAGACCTCCCCAGGTTCTCATCCCTAGAATCGCCAGAGAGCAGAAAACCCCTCCGCGCCGACCTCGCCAATTCTCATGATTCGGCCGGGTTTAGAATGAAGCGAGAGGTTGCCGTGTCGACGTTGCGCGATGTCGTTTACGAAAATGTCCGCGAGGGCGAACTGTACGACAAGCTCGACCGCAACCGTGTGCGCTGTTACGCCTGCGGCCATTGTTGCCCGATTCCCGAGGGCCAGCCTGGCGTCTGCAAGGTTCGTTACAACCGCGGCGGCACTCTCTACGTGCCCTGGGGCTACGTAGGCGGCGTGCAGTGCGACCCCATCGAGAAGAAGCCTTTCTTCCACGCCTATCCGGGCTCGCTGGCCTATAGCTTCGGAATGTTGGGCTGCGATCTGCACTGTGGTTACTGCCAGAACTGGGTGACTTCGCAAGCTTTGCGCGATCCCCATGCCGTATCACCGCCGCTCGAGGCTTCTCCCGAAGCTCTAGTCCGCGACGCTCTCGGCCAGGGTGCCAAGGTTCTGGTCAGCACTTACAATGAGCCGCTAATCACGAGCGAGTGGGCGGTAGCCGTCTTCAAGGAAGCCAAAGCGGCGGGGCTGGTCACTGGATTTGTCTCAAATGGCAATGGCACGCCCCAAGTTCTCGAGTATCTGCGTCCTTGGGTCGATCTGTACAAAGTGGATCTGAAAGGTTTCAGCGACCGTCACTACCACGAACTAGGCGGTCGCATCGGACCCATTCTCGAAACCATTCGCCGCCTGCACCAGATGGGAATCTGGTTGGAGATTGTCACCCTGCTCATTCCCGGCTTCAACGATTCCCCGGATGAATTGCGTGGCCTCACGGATTTCCTGGCCAGCGTCTCGCCTGAAATTCCCTGGCACGTCACCGCGTTTCACAAAGACTACAAAATGAATGCCCCCGAGGACACGCGGCCCGAAGACTTGCTGCGCGCCGCTGAAATCGGCAAGCAAGCTGGCCTGCGCTACATCTACGCCGGCAATCTGCCGGGTATGGTCGGCGACCTCGAAGATACGCGCTGCCACAGTTGCGGTGAGGTCTTGATCCGACGGCACGGCTATTTAGTGGAGGACTATCGACTGACCGAGGGTAGATGCCGCTCCTGCGCAGCCGTTATACCCGGCCGCTGGGCCGCCAAGTTTGAAGGCCAGATCGCCGATCGTCCTTTCTTGCCGCGCCGAGGCTCGCCTTTAGTTACAATCCTCAACTAGCATTTGACCGGACTTCATGCGGAAACTCAGCCTCCCACTGCTCGCGTCGATCTTGTGTTTCACGGCGGCCTGCACGCCTCGCGATTTTCTCACCCGGCGGCTGGCGGCCGATTTGATCGCCGGCTCCGATGCTTTCAGGTCGCCCCAGCTGTTCTGGCTCCGCACCGGGACCGTCTCCAACAAGGACTATCTTTCTCCGGAATACCTGGTTCTTGAGCGCCATGGCTGGATTACCGGATCTGGCACTCCTTGCCCTTCCGACATTGGGCCTGCTCCTTGCTGGGACGTGAGCCTCACTCCTAACGGCGTTAATATTTTCCGCGATCTGATCCCGGCCGATGCCGTCCCCGCGCAGTATTTCAGCGTGCAGGCCGCCAAACGCGATCTGCTCGAAGTGACCGGCATCAGCAAAAACGATCCGAATGCCGAGGTAGACTTCCGCTGGAAATGGACTCCCCTGAACGCCATCGGCTCCGCGCTCTATAACGAGTCGGTGGAGTATGACTCGACCGTCGGCTTCCGTCACTACGACGATGGCTGGCGCCTGACCGAAGGCAGTACTCCGAAGATCGATCAGGGCATGGACGATGCGCTCAAGAACGCACAACCGGTGCAGTAAGGGTCGCGGATCCCTGTGTCTGAAGTAGGTTCAGCCTGGAGTATTGAAACCTGGAATCGGGAATCACGAACTCAGAAGGGAACTGACTTCTACTGTTTGGATGCGCTCGTCATATTCACCCGGTGCGCGCTTTCGGCGTAGGCGGCAACACCCTTGTAGAGCGCCTCGGCGATGTCCTGACGATAAACCGGGCTTGCCAATTTGCTCTCATCCGCCGGACTGCTGACAAAGGAGACTTCGGAGAGGATTGCCGGCATCGTCGTGCCCGTCAGCACCACGTATGAGGCTTCTTTCACGCCGCGATTGCGGGTCGCCGGATTCTTCGTCTTGAGGGTGCGATACAGTGAACTCTGTACGTCCTCGGCGAAACGCCTTGACTGCAGCACCTTCTCGCGGACATCCACGTTGGTCCAGGATACGTTCAGCTCGTCCCCGGCATTGCCGTCGGGGCTACGAGCCCGTACGGACGAATACGTGTTGGTGTAATAGGTCTCCACCCCGCGGGCTGAAGGCAAGTCGCTGTAATTGCCGTGAACCGAAAGAAACATGTCCGCGCCCGCGAGATTTGCGATCTCCGTCCGTTTCTCGAGCGAGACGTAAGTGTCGTCGTGGCGGGTGTAGATCACCTCCGCGCCCAGGCGTTTGGAAACCAGCTTCCCCAGCCGGGCGACNNGCCGGGCCACGATGTCCAGCACCAGATTCTTTTCCACCAGCCCCTTGCGCCCCACCGTGCCCATGTCCCAGCCCCCGTGACCTGCATCCAGCACAATGCGGAACTTGGCAGAACTCGCTCGGAGCACGTCCT
>PKYX01000160.1 GCA_003132825.1 Acidobacteriaceae bacterium | reverse complement strand
TCCACCGTGCCGTGTACAGAGGCGGTCAGAGTGCCCGGCAGTGCTACGGCGATCTTCAGCAAGTCGTCCGGGGATTGCCCGCGAACCACAATGGCACTGGGGCCGAATACTTCTTGAGCGAGCTCGCGGTTGGCCAGCCAAGTGGCGGCGTCGGTTTCGAATAAGACCGGAGTCCCTTCCGTTTTTGCCGCGTCTGCAGGCTGCCGAGACCGCTTGCCCACGATTCCCTGCACGCCGCTCACCCGAGCCAGCGACTGCTCGTACCCCTTCAGAATTTCCGGATGAAGCATGGTGGCCGGTCGAGCCTCCTCGAATGCACGTCCCAATTTATCCCGGAACGCACGGAAGGGTTCGCCCTCGGTTCCAAAAATCAAGCCCGGACAGGTGCAGAACTGGCCGGCTCCGAGATTGACGGAACTGGCGAGACCCTGGACGATCGCGTCTGTGCGCTCCCGCAAAGCACCGGGCAGCACAAAGATGGGATTCGTGCTCCCCATCTCGACATAGGCTGGAATAGGCACCGCGCGCTGCGCGGCCGCGTCGAAGATTGCCCGGCCGGCACGTTCGGACCCAGTGAAAGCGACCGCCTGGGCGAGAGGATGGCGTACCAGGGCGAGACTTGTGGCGGGATCGAGCGCATTCAGCAAGGAAAACGTTCCCTCCGGCAGTCCAATTCGTTCGACGGCGCGCGCGATGGCGCCGGCAACCAGCTCCGAGGTGCCGGGGTGTGCAGGATGCCCTTTGACAATCACAGGATTCTTGGCCGCGAAGGCAGATGCGGTGTCGCCGCCCGCAACCGAGAAAGCCAGCGGAAAATTGCTCGCGCCAAACACCACCACGGGGCCTAGGGGAATCAGCATTCGGCGCAAGTCGGGACGCGCCAGTGGCTTACGATCCGGCAACGCCGGATCGATCCGAGCATTCACAAAAGAACCTTCTCGGACCACGCCGGCAAACAGGCGCAATTGGTTTACCGTCCGCCCCCGTTCCCCCATCAGGCGCTCGCGGCCCAGGCCCGATTCGACGGTGGCTTGCGTAATCAGTCGATCGCCCAGCCCTTCGATCTCCGCTGCGATGGCCTCCAGAAATCGGGCGATGGTCTCGGCGCTCTGTTCGCGAAGAGTCGGGAAAGCCTGAGCCGCCAGTTCCAGGGCACGATCGATTTCCTCTGCCGTCGCCGGATAGAAAGGCGTTTCCAGTCGCGTGCCCGCCCGGGGGTCGAAGCCGCAGAATACCTTCGGACCCAACGCCGACAGTTGTGCCCCGATGAAGTTCTTGCCGTGAAAAGCCATAGACCTCTTTCCGACCGCGAACCAATAGCATCGGCCGGCGAATGGGATCAACCGACGAAGTTGATCAGCGTGCCGATGCTGTCAATAGTGATGCGGATTTCGTCGCCGTGATTCAGAGTAAATGAGTCGGGCGGAACAATTCCGGTTCCGGTGAGAAGGAAGGATCCGGCAGGAAAGTTGTTGTCCCGATAAAGGTAGTGAACCAGCGAGGCCGGGTCGCGCTTCAGGTTGCGAAGCGTAGTCGAACCGAAAAACACACCCTGGCCCGCCCGCAGAATCTCCAGCCGGATCTCGGTCGCGGTCGAAAGAGGTTCGGACGAGACCAGGATACCGGGGCCGAGCGAGCAACTCCCGTCGTAGACTTTCGCCTGCGGCAAATACAAAGGGTTTTCGCCCTCGATATCGCGGGAACTCATGTCATTGCCGATGGTGTAGCCCAGAATTTTTTCCCGCGGGCTGACCAGCAACGCGAGCTCTGGTTCCGGGACCGACCAGTAAGCATCTTGCCGGATTCGAACCTGTTGCTGGTGGCCCACCACGCGACTGGGTGTCGATTTGAAGAAAAGTTCTGGCCGTTCCGCGTTGTACACGCGGTCGTAGAAATCTCCGCCGCCGGCTGCTTTCGATTCCNNACGAAGCGCTGTGGGATCTGCCAGCGGGCCGCTCCCCAGATGAGGAAGATCGGGAATCAATTGCTGCAAATGCGCTTCCAGATCATCGCGCGTGATGAGCTCATCCCAGGAACCGTCGGGGAGCGCAAAGAAGCGATCGTCATGTTCGAGGACGCTGCCGTTGTGGGTGCGGTAGAGTTTCATGGTTTGGGGCGAGCCCGCTCCGATTCTATTACGAGGCCNNGCGGCTTGGCCTTACATTCTTTTGACCGGGTAGCGCGGTCCCAAGGGAGCCATTATCACGATGATCGCACTGAACTCAGTCCTTGAAACCGCCGACGTTCCGCTCGAAGAGGTGCGCACTCATGCCCCGGGCCCCGCCGGAAGACTGCCGATCACCGCCGAAATGCTGCTCGGCGAGCCCTCGGGAAATCTGTTCGGCCTCAGCATGAATGTGGGCATGGGCTGGAGCCCGGACAGCCTGTCCGGCCCCGAAATCCTTCTTTTGAGCACCCACGGCGGACTGCGCGCCGAGGATGGAACGCCGATCGCGCTGGGCTTTCATACGGGTCACTGGGAAGTTGGATTGCTGGTGGCTGAAGCGGCGCGCGAGTTGCGAGCCCTCGGCGCGGTCCCCTTCAGCGGCGCCTGCACCGATCCTTGCGATGGCCGAACTCAGGGCACGACCGGCATGTTCGATTCTCTTCCCTACCGCAACGATGCCGCG
>PKYX01000255.1:5182-18231 GCA_003132825.1 Acidobacteriaceae bacterium | reverse complement strand
GGGTGCGAGCCGCTGGGCGGCGAGCGAAGCGGTCGTGGTTCTGGTCGTCGGCCGCCAATCCGCCTCGCCCGGGCCATCTACCTATCAGATTTGCGTCTGGCACATCACCGTGCTCAAGCCAGCCGGTACTTCGATCCCCAAGGAAACTTCCCGAAAGGTCATCTAAGCGTGCGCCGAGGAGAAAACAGACTAGCGCATGCTGTTTACAACTAATGAATTAGTTTTATGTCTTGGAAACAAATACTTGAGATGAGGATGGTGAGTATGAATCTACGATCATGGATCCAGCAACATTTCCCGACCAAACTGACGCGACGTCTGATCGTGCCTTCACTGGCATTGGCCCTGACGGCTGCGCTCGTAGCCTATGAGTGCATCGGGCCCGTCGCGGCCAAAGCCGCGGCCGCCCCGGCTCCGCCCGACGCACTCTTGAACGCCGACAGTGTGAGCCCCTTGCTCGAGCTCGACCGTGCCATGGAAGCCCTGGCGGCCCATGTCACTCCGGCGGTTGTGAATGTGACCGTAACCTCGCGATCGAAACCCGACCCGGCAGCCGAACAGTTGCCCGAGGGCGCGCAACAGTTTGGCCCGTTCGGCCGGTTTTTTGGCAATCCCAGCCAGCCGCAGCAGCCTGAAATCGAGCACGGTCTGGGCAGCGGCGTCGTCATCTCGCCCGATGGATATATTGTCACCAACAACCACGTGGTCGAGGGCGCCGAGGACATCCGGGTCACGACCAGCGATCGTCGGATCCTGAAAGCAAAGCTGATTGGATCGGACTCGCTGACCGATCTGGCGGTCATCAAAGTGGANNACGCAAACCTGTCGAGCGTCCCCTGGGGCGATTCCAACGACGTGCGACCGGGACAAACCGTGCTTGCGTTTGGGAATCCGTTTGGCTTCCGCTTTACCGTGACGCGCGGCATTGTGAGCGCCGTCAATCGCGCCAATCCGGACCCGAGCGATCGGCGCAAACCAGGTGAGTTCATCCAGACTGACGCCGCCATTAATCCGGGCAATTCCGGCGGACCGTTGGTGGATGCCCGCGGGCAAGTCATCGGAATCAACACGTTTCTGGTTTCTCCCTCGGGCTCCTTCTCGGGAATGGGATTTGCGATTCCGGTGAAGATCGCAAAGCCCACAGTCGAGAACCTCATTCGCTACGGCAAGGTGAATCACGGCTACATCGGAATCGGAATCAACGACGTGACCCCCGAGAACTCGAGCTTTTTCCACCTGAGCAATAACATTGGGGCGGTGGTGAGTCAGGTCGAGCCGGATTCTCCCGGAGCCAAGGCGGGCTTGCGAATCGGTGATGTGATCACCGAAATCGATCGCCAGAAAGTCACCGACGCCGGCGAGCTCCAGGTCGCGGTAGGAGAGAAACCGCCGGGAACAAGAATCAACCTCAGCGTGCTGCGGGACGGCAAAGAAGCGACGGTCACGGTCACGCTCGAAGACATGAATCATCCGAGTGAGGCGAGCGCCGATCCCGGCCAGAGTCATGGCAAGGCAAGGTGGGGCCTCGGTCTCCAGGACCTGACTCCTGACCTTCGCCAGGAGCTCCGAGCCCCGACCGAGATGCATGGCGCACTGATCGAGAATATCCAGCCGGGAAGTTCCGCCGATAACGCGGGACTGGCGCGCGGGGAGGTCATTCTCGAAGTCAATCGGCAGCCGGTAAAATCCGCTGCTGATGTTCAGCAGGCGTTGCAAGATGTGCCCAAAGGCCAGGATGCGCTCGTGCTCGTGTGGTCGAGCGGAGGGAATAGTTTCCGCGTCCTGCATTCTCCCGAAGGCGCTTCCTAGCGAGGCCCGNNAGCGATACCCGCCGCACCCTGAAATCTGCCGCTGCGGCCAGGGTGCGGCGCGTTTTTCCCCGGGGGCATGGCGTACGATCGAAATCCGGATCGGGTTGGCTTGCGACCGTCTGCAGCCAATGAGGTCGTTACTCCTCCGGGGCCGACTTGACCGCAGCCCCACAAGGCGGCAGACTAGCAGAGTGAAGTCGAAACCTGGCGCAATCACGATCCTGATCGTCTTAGCCGGCGTGATCGCNNCCTGCCACCGCGCTGCGGGCCAACCGGGCCGCGCAGTTGATTCATCTCGGTATGGTCCGGTGCTGGTTGACGGTTGTCGCTCTCTCAGCGACTGGGGCCGATCTTTCCTTCTCGAACCGAAGACTCCGTGTCCGGCCATGNNTGCAAAATCCTGGAAAGCTGGATATCCGAACCTGGTCCAAGGGCCGCCGTCGTCCGAGGCGAGCGGAATCGATCGGCGGACAGGAGTCGAGGGAGACCGCAGGAGGCGTGATGCCAAACCAACAGAGCCCCGTCATTCCGAAAACCGAGAAGCGAGGTCGGGAGATTCTGTGCCGCCACTAAGTCGAGAGATGCCATCGAGCGGAGACGCGATTGCCGCCTCCGACCCGAGTCTTAAGTGGTACGCGGCTCGAGAACCCTTGGTCCTGATGGTGCTCTCCTTGCTGGCTGTCGTCTCTTTCTCGCTGGTTACGGGACTGTCGGGAATCTACCATCGTCAGCAGGCTTTTCTCGGAGAACGGTGGTACCGGCGCGGCCTGGCCGATCTCGAAGCCGGACATGCGGATTCGGCGGTCACCGCGTTCCACTCCGCCCTGCGATATTCCCGGGACGATTTTGTGTATCAACTCAGCCTCGCTCAGGCGCTGGCCGCTCTGAACCGACAGGGCGAAGCCCAGGCCTACCTGCTGAGCCTTTGGGAAAGAGAGCCGGAAGACGGGACCGTCAGCCTCGAACTGGGCCGCATCTTTGCCCAGGAGGGAGCTATCGAACCCGCTCTCCGTTACTACCACAACGCGATTTATGCAGCCTGGCCCGATCATCCTGACCAGCGACGGCGCGTGGCTCGACTGGAGCTCGTCGACTTCCTGCTCCGGGAAAATGCCAAAACCCAGGCTCAGTCGGAACTGATCGCTCTGGCCGCCAATTTGCCAGAGAGTTCGCCGCTTCACTTAAAAGCCGGCGGTTTGTTTGTCGAGGTCGAGGACTATGAACCCGCACTGCAGCAATATCGCCAGGCCCTGAAGATCGACCCCCGGAATTCCGCCGCCCTCGCTGGGGCGGGTCGCGCCGCTTTTGAGCTGGGACGTTACCCCGAGGCCGAGGTATACCTGGAAGGCGCAGGGGCCGCCAATCCGACCGACCCCGAGAGCGCACAATTGCAGCAAACAGCATCGCTCGTGCTGCAAATGGATCCCTTCCGCCGGCAGGTTTCGGCGTCGAAACGCACCCTGATGGTGACCGAAGCGTTTGCCACGGCAGGCGCGCGCCTGCAATCATGCGCGGCCGGGACCGAGCCTCGAACGCCTGCCGCAGCGGACCAGGAGACCGCCGACCATGGAATGGCTGCGCTTCAATCCCGCTGGAACGATCTCGCGCCGCGCGTCACCGTTCGGGGACTGACCAAGAATCCGGATCTGGTCGAGGCTGCCATGGACTTGGTTTTCACCATCGAGCACGAGACCGATGACCGCCCAAGCAACCAGGGACAAAGCCGGGCCCGCTGTGGAGCTCCTACCGAGAAGGACCAGGCGTTGCTTCTCATTTCCAAGCTGCACGGAGGCAATTGAACGTGGAGGTTTCGGCCAAGACGCCGCCGGATGAAACCCCGCAGCCGGGCGGGGCACCGCCATCCCGGCGACCCGGTTCGTCTTCGTCGGCGCTGCTGCGCTCGATTTTTCGCGAAGAGCGCTTCTTCCTGGTCCTCTCGGTGTTTATCGGCATTTTCTCGGGCCTGGCGGTGGTGTGCTTCCGCATTGCCATCGATTGGAGCCGCATTTATCTGCTGGGCTCCGGAACCCCATCCACGCTGCGCTTGATTCTCGCCCCCAGTCTGACTGGCCTGGTCATCGCGATCCTCGTGATTCACTTCTTCCCACAGGCTCGAGGCAGCGGCGTGAACCAAACTAAAGCCGCGCTATACATCTACAACGGCTATGTTCCTTTTCGCACCGCCATCGGGAAATTCATCACCGCCGCGATGGCCATCGGCTCGGGACAATCCTTGGGTCCGGAAGACCCGTCGCTGCAGATTGGTGCCGGTTTGGCCTCGGCCCTGGGGCGCCGTTTGCACCTGTCGCGCGACCGTATGCGGCTGATCGCCCCCGTGGGNNGAAGAAGTGATCGGCCGCTGGAGCGCCGGGATTCTGGGTTCTGTGGTGCTTTCCGCGGTTTCCAGTGTCGTGGTCATGCGATGGTTTCTGGGCTCGGAATCTCTGTTTCGGATTCCTCCCGTGGGGCTGGTTCGGCCGGGTGAACTTTTGGCCTACGCTGTGCTCGGAGTGGCAGGGGGCTTGGCGTCGGTGATATTCGCCAGCGGCATCACCACGCTTCGTCCCCAACTGAAAGCGCTTCCGCACTGGACCCAGTACTTCCAACCGGCGCTGGCAGGCCTGATGATCGGAGTCATCGGATTTCTCGGAGCTCCTCAGGTGATGGGAGCGGGCTATGAGGTGATGGACCAGGCAATCCACGGCCAATTCACTTGGCAGTTCCTGGCCATTTTGGCCGGGCTGAAGATCATCGCCACTATTCTGTCATTCGTCAGCGGCACCCCGGGAGGCATGTTCGCTCCCACCCTTTTCATCGGCGCTATGCTGGGGGCCGCCGCGGGAGGCGTAGAACACCTCCTTTTCCCTCACTTAACCGGATCGACCGGAACCTACGCCCTGGTGGGCATGGGCGTACTGTTCGCCGGGTTCCTGCGCGCCCCGATGACGTCGGTATTCATGGTGCTCGAAGTCAGTGGGAACTATTCGATCATCCTGCCGGTGCTCGTAGCCAACACCTTTGCCTACTTGATCGCCAGGGGACTGCAACCGGCTTCGATCTTCGACGTGCTCACCCGCCAGGATGGACTGGACTTGCCGTCCATGGAAGAACTGCGGGAAGAACACATCTTGCGAGTCGAGGATGCCATGCAGGCGGTCCCGCTCCCCCTGCTGGTCGATGACGAACCGCTCGAGAGGGCGCTGCGACAGGTGGAAGACTCGCCTTCGGAGAATCTGCTTGTGTGTTTGAGTCCGACCGGATGGAGCAGCATTACCAAGCAGCAACTGCGGACCATGGTCAGCGAGGGCAAAGGCGCGCTCAGTCTGCGTTCGGTCCTGCCGATTCGCCAGCTTCCCCGCTTGCACCCCGATCACCCGCTCGATATGGCACTGCGGTATGTGAACGAGTGGCCGCTGGTGCCGGTGGTCAGCCGGGCGAATTTTGGCAAGGTGGAAGGGGTCATCTCGCGGGATAACGTGCTCGAGCGCTACCAAAGTTCCGAACGCGAAGCCAACAAGATCCTCTGAAATCGACGGAACAGTGAAATCGGGGGATCAGCCCCCGGTTTGCAGCGCAAAAAAGCAGGACACGCATTCCCTTCGCGTGTCCTGCTGATCTTTTTAAAGGCGCACCGAAAAACACCGGGTACCAAGCTGTCTACATCGTGCTCGCGACTTGCGCCTGGCTAGTGGAGCGCTGCATTTTCGACGCCTTCACCGATTCCAGATCCCGAACTGTGTCGAATTCTTTGAAGCCAACCAACCCGTCCGTAATCGCCTCCAGGCTGGCATTGGACTTCTGAAGCACCTCCAAAAGGTACTTCCGGGCCACCGGCCGATCTGCAGGATGAACCAGTTTCCACCAGCGCTTCATGGATTCCTGGACGTCCCCCTCGCTCTTGATGTCCTCGACCAGGGCATCGATGAGTTTGTAGACCTTGCTCTTAACAGCCTGATACGAAACCGAAACTTCTTGTCCCATGGGTGGCGCTCTCCGCAGGGACTACTAGCAATATACTAGCCAAAATTAAGTGTAATAGATGCAACAGCTTAACAAGCTATTAATCCCACTTATAAGAGGAATAAGCGAGAACCATACGGATTTGCGTAGAATACCGCCCGAACCGTCAATGGCACAAGGAAAGCGGGGCGCGAGATTGAGCGGAAAAAGGTGCCGCCGGCGCTATTGCTTCAGCAGTTTCTCGACCGAGGTGACCACGTTTTCTGATTCCGGGGTAACGTTCGGCTCGAAGCGCTCGACCACATTGCCATTGCGGTCGACCAGAAACTTGGTGAAGTTCCACTTGATGTCGCCAGTGTGCGAGGGGTCGGCTTCCTTAGTCAGGTACTGGTAGAGCGGCGTCTGGTCGGCGCCCTTGACGGAGACCTTGCCGTAGATGGGGAAGGTCACGTTGTACTTGGTGGAGCAAAACGTCTTGATCTCCTGGTTGGTTCCCGGCTCCTGGCCGCCGAAATTGTTGGCCGGGAATCCCAGGATGACAAATCCCTGGTCTTTGTACTTTTCGTACAAGGCTTCGAGCCCGGCGTATTGCGGAGTAAAGCCGCAGCGGCTGGCCACGTTCACCAGCAGAACGACTTTCCCTTTGAAGTTCGCCAACGGCATGGGCTGGCCATCGATTGAGGGCAGGGTGAATTCATAAATACCGGAACCGGCAAACATCGATGTCGCTGTCATCAGTACCAACCCCAAGAGTAAAGACTTGCGAACGCCGGCACGCCCCGCGGTTTTCATGTTTTCGCTCCCAGCGGCTCGCCACGCGGGCGAACGGTGTCGGTAGCATAGCGGAACCCCAGCCCGGTAGCAAATGCATCGGACCCACCGGCTTGGACTAACAAGTCGGTCGGTCTCTTGCCGGAGTACAATGTTGCCCCACTTTCAGTCGTGGGTCGGGACTACACGGTCCGAGCACCATCAGCAATTTCCGCCGGCCTGGCCAATCGGGGGCCGAGGGGTTTTCCAAATATCACGAAAGGGCTTCCGGGAGGCCTCATGAAGCGGCTGCTATCGATTCCTGTTGGTCTGCTCTTATTGAGTTTGATCTTATGTGGTGCGGCAGGAGCGCAGGAGCCTCCCCCGCAACCAACCGAGTCTTCCGACCGCATGTTCTTTCCCCGCGATACGCTGTATGGCTACGCGCAATTTGACCTCGCCCCTCCTCACAACGAGATCGACCCCAACCTGTGTGCCGCCACGGCGGGGGATTTTGGGGGCGTGAATGCCCCGTGCAGTGAATTCGCCCGCTACATGCTCTCCGGTCTCCTCGAAGTTCGCCCTTTCGGACGAAGCCTTCTCCGGCGCTTTGAACTCTTTGGAGAGCCTCGGTTCTTGTTTGGTAAGAATATCCCGCAGACGCTCTACACCTGGTCGTTCGACGCCATCGGGATCGAGCATTCCTGGGGCGCTGGAATTTACCTCGGCAAGGGCTTCGAGGTGCGAGTCACCCAGCACTTCTTGTTCGATCGCCTGGGGGCTCGCAGTGGCAATCTCGGCGCTGCCGATCTCGGTCCGAACGGTCCCTGGGGACGCTATAACACCATCGGAGTCCGAAAAACCTTCGGCACCCGAAGGTGGTAAGGCGTGGCGAGCTGGGGGGATCACCACGGTGCGAGAAGAACTCACGGCCCAAGCGCGCGCCGGCTGCCGCCAGCTCCCGCCGTGCTATGCTGAATTTTCGAGCCCAGTCCCTTGTCGACCACGAGACCGCCAAGCGAGCCCAGTCCGCCGCTTCGCCCGAGTCAGGCAGAACCGAGCGGCCCAGCCAGCTCAGAAGCGTGCGTCCCGTTCCAAGATCCGGAGAGCGCCAGGCCCCTGTTGTCCCAAGTCAGCCGCAGACTTTCTCCCGCTCTGGCCGCAGCCCTGCCGGCGCTGCTGGCCGAGTCGCCCGACCCCGACTCCGCGCTCATTCTTTTTGACCGTCTCACCAGTGAATCCCCCGAGACCCAGCACCTGCTCAATCAACACCATTCGCTCGCCCACTACGCCATCGTGGTGTTCGGACACAGTCGCTTCCTGGGGGAGACCTTGCTGCGGAATACCGATGTTCTGCAAGCTTTCCTGCGCGACAGAAATCTGGACCGAAGCCTCTCCCGTGAGCAGTTCCATGAATCGCTCGCCCGCTTCCGCGCCCGTTCGTTCGAATCCGACATCTCCGTTCTCCTGGCCCGTTTCAAGCGCCGCGAATACCTCCGTATCATGCTGCGGGACGTGCTGAAAATCGCCCCCCTGGCCGAAACCACGGCCGAGATTTCCGCGCTTGCCGATGTCCTGATCGAACATGCCTTGCGGGACGCAGACACCCGCCTGCTGCGCCGTTTCGATCCGCCGCAACACTTCGACGATGCCGGACGTTTGGTGGACACCCCCTTCGCCATCCTGTCCCTCGGAAAGCTGGGAGGCAACGAGCTCAATTACAGCTCGGACGTCGACCTCATGTTCATCTATGGAGACGGAGAAGCGCCCCCGAGAGCGCCCGTCTCGAACCGTGAATATTTCATTCGCTTGGCGCAACAAGTCACGGAAATTCTGTCCCGCCTGACCCCCGAGGGTCCGGTCTTTCGCATCGATCTGCGCTTGCGTCCGCAGGGCGGGGAAGGCGAACTGGCCATTAGCCTCTCCCAGGCCCTCGACTACTACGCCACCCAGGCTCACGACTGGGAGCGCCAGGCGCTCATCAAAGTGCGCTGCTCGGCGGGAGACGTCGCCTTAGGCCGGCGATTCACTCGCGCCGTCGAGCCCCATGTGTATACCGAGCAGGTGAATTTTGCCGCCATCAAGACCGCGTTGCTGGCGCGCGAGAAAATGCACAACCGCCGCCACCGGCTGCGGGCTCTCGAGCCGCCCGGCCCGAGCATCAACCTCAAGCTGGACCCCGGCGGTATCCGGGACATCGAGTTTCTGGTGCAATGTCTGCAGCGCGTCTATGGCGGCCAAGAGTCCTGGCTGCGCTCGGGCGGCACTCTGTTCTCCCTGCAAAAGCTGCACGACAAGGGTCACGTGAGCGGCAAGGAGTTTCACCAGCTGAGCCGGGCCTACGAGTTTCTGCGCCACTTGGAACACCGCCTGCAACTACGCCACGGCCAGCAGACTCACCGCCTGCCGGCCACCGAATCCAGCCTGCGCATTCTGCAGCGCTCGATCGAAGGGTATGCTCCGGGCGAATACCGCAAGGCCGATCTGGTCACGATCGTGCAGCAGCGCATGGCCGCCGTGGCGGAAATCTACCGCCGCATCATCTATCAGCAGCAAGCGCAAAGCCATCAGGAGATACCGGATGCGCCCTTCGAATTGCGCGGCACTTTCGAGTCGGGAGCCGCGGAGCAGTCCGGCCAACAAATTCTCGAGCGGCTGGCCGCCGATTCCCCGGCGCTCGACCGCATCGTCAACTCACCCGACCTCAGCCCGCAGGCGCGTACCCGACTGTTCCGTTTTCTTTGGTCGGCTTTTAGCAGCTCCGAGCGCTACGCCCGAGTGATTCGCAATCCGGAGGCCGTCGCTCGCGCCCTCGTCCTGTTTGAAGCGAGCGATTATCTGAGCGACGTTTTGGTTCGACACCCGGAAGAAATTGCTACCTTGTCGGATCTGGCCGAGACCTTGTCCCGGGCGGGTAGTGGCTACCTATTCGAGAGTCCCCTCGGGCTGGGCCGCACGGCCGGGGACCCGGTCTTTGCCTATCTGGCAGAATCATCGGCTCCGTACGGCGAAAAACTTTCCTTGCTACGCCAGCACTATGGCCATCGCGTGTTCGCGGCCGGCGCTCGCGACATCACCGAACTGCGGGAGGTCTACACCTCTCTCGCCTCGACCACGGCCGCCGCGGAGGACGCAATCGCGGCCGCTTTCAACATTGCGGGCGCACCGGAGGGCCTGGCCGTGATGGCCGTAGGACGCCTGGGCAGCGCCGAATTCGATGTCCTGTCGGATGCGGACGTCCTGTTCGTCAGTGGAGAAGACGAGGATCGCCAGGCGCTCACCAGAGCCGCCGAGCAGATCATGCAGGCGCTGGCCGCCTACACCCGCGACGGCATGGTGTTTCCGGTCGATGCGCGACTGCGCCCCCGTGGCGGCGAAGGCGAATTGCTGGTCTCCCCGACGCAACTGGTGGCCTATTTCGCGCAAGAAGCTCAGCCCTGGGAGGCGCTCATGTACACCAAGCTGCGCTTCCTAGCGGGTTCGAGAACACTCGCGGAAAGAGCCGTGGCAGCGACCCAGGTTCTATTCCGCCGCTTCTCGACCGATGAGCAACTGAAACAGGCGATCCGTGACATGCGGGCCAAGCTTGACACCGTCGAGTCGCCGGAAAAGAGCTTCAAGACTTCGCCCGGCGCCATCTACGACATTGATTTCCTCACTGCTTTCCTGCTGGTGCGACACGGCGTCGCGGACAAAAGCGGCAGCCTGCGTGACCGCCTCTGGCGCTCGGTGGCAAGCGGAGGCCTAGAAAAATCGGACGCGGCTGCGCTCGACCATGCCGCCGAGTTGCTGCGCACTGTCGAGCACATCGTGCGCCTGGTCGTCGGTCGGGCCAGAAAATGGCTCCCCGCCACCGAGCACGCCAGGCAAACCACCGAGAGGCTCGTTTCCGAGATCCTGCGCCGCGACTTTCCGCACGGTCTCGAAACCGAGCTGCTCGAAACCTGCCAGCGCACGCGAAAGATATTCAATCGCCTGTGCTGAAGTCTTGGTCATCGAGCGCCAGGATAACCGCGCGCCAGCCATCACGAATGAATCAATGCGGATGCTTCGATTTTAGAGAGTAATTCCGAGCCGCGCCGAATCCCGTCACCGCAATGTGCCCGATCGATAACCAGCGCTCCATCGAGTGATGGCCGGTGCGGTGCAACCAATACGAGAGGCCGACCGAAGTGGCCGCTCCCGCTGCCTCCAGGCCGGCAAACGCAGCCGAGTTGTTCACCACCTCGGAGGCCAGTAGAATCTCGGTTCTGCCCCGAGCCTGAAAATTACGCGTGGAGGCATAGTCGAGTCCGCGAAACACCGCGACGCCAGAAAAAAGCAGGATATTGGTGCGGTCCCAGAAACGATGGGGCGGAGCCGCCGGCTCGGGCGATCGGAGCGCTCCGGGCGAAGAGGGAAGAGCCTGCGGGGCGGCCGGCCCAGGCGTTGCTCCCGGGCTTTCAGATTGCCCGAGAAGCGCCAGAGGCCATGCCGCCGCGAGCAGCACGAGGGCCCAGCGAGCGATGCGCCGCCTGAAAAACATTCCTCTATTCTACCGATCACCGCCCGCCCGCTTGTCATCCGAACGTCATGCGGGGCGGCGTTCCCTTCCGTAATTTCCCGCCTTCTGCCGCCAGCCCTTATAATTGTGAGTTTCATCCATCCCTTACGGAGGAGTCTGAATGGCGGCTTCCTACAACGGTCTTCCGGTTCCCGCAGACGGTGCCCGGATCACCTACAGCAATGGACGTTACGGCGTTCCCGAAAATCCCCTAATCCCGTTCATCGAAGGCGATGGCACCGGCCGCGATATCTGGAAAGCCTCGGTGAGAGTATTCGACGCGGCCGTCCAGAAAGCCTACCAGGGCAAACGTCGGGTGGTTTGGTACGAAGTGTTTGCCGGGGAGAAGGCGAAGGCCAAATTCGATAGCTGGCTGCCCGACGAGACCGTCGACGCGATCCGCGACCTGCGCGTCGCCATCAAGGGTCCGCTCACCACTCCGGTTGGGGGCGGGATCCGCTCGCTCAACGTCACCCTCCGCCAGGTGCTGGACCTCTATTCCTGCGTTCGCCCGGTGAAATACTACCGGGGCACGCCTTCGCCAGTGAAGCACCCCGAGCGCATGGATATCGTCATCTACCGTGAGAACACCGAAGACGTCTACGCCGGCATCGAGTGGGAGCAGGGAACCCCGGAGGTTCGGAAACTCATCGATTTCCTGAACAAGGACATGCTGAAGGGCGGGAAGAAACAGGTCCGCCTCGATTCTGGCGTGGGCATCAAGCCGATCTCGATCACCGGCACCAAGCGCCTGGTCCGCATGGCGATTCAGTTTGCCCTGGCGAGCGGCCGCAAAAGCGTGACCTTGGTGCACAAAGGCAACATCCAGAAATACACCGAAGGCGCATTCCGCCAGTGGGGATACGATCTGGCCACCGAGGAATTCCGCGACCGGGTGGTCACCGAGCGTGAGAGCTGGATCCTCGACAATAAGGATAAGAATCCGAACCTCACCGTCGAGCAAAATGCGGCCCTGATTGAACCCGGCCTGCAGTTCGCGACCGAAGAGTTCCGCCAGTCTGTCTATCAAGAAGCGAAATCGGTTCTGGCGGCAATCGGTGCGACCCACGGCAAAGGCGTGTGGAAGAAGAAGCTTCTGATCAACGACCGCATCGCCGACTCCATCTTCCAGCAGGTGGTAACCCGCGCCGACGAATACACCGTGCTGGCCACGTCCAATTTGAACGGCGATTACATCTCCGATGCGTGCGCCGCACAAGTCGGCGGCCTCGGCATCGCACCCGGCGCCAACATCGGAGACGGTTACGCCATCTTCGAGGCCACTCACGGCACCGCCCCCAAATATGCCGACAAAGACGTCATCAATCCCGGCTCGGTGATTCTGTCGGGCGTAATGATGTTCCGCTTCCTGGGCTGGAACGAAGCGGCGGATCTCATCGAACACGGTCTGGAGCGCACCATCGAACAGAAAAAAGTTACCTATGATTTCGAGCGCCTGATGGAAGGCGCCACTAAAGTAAAGACGAGCGAGTTTGCCAATTTCATCATCGAGAATATGGCAGCTCCGGTTCTGAGTGCAGTCTAGGGAGAGGTCGCGAGCCCCCAGCCGTCGGCCAATCCGGATCTGCGGGAGACTGGCATCACAGCCCGAGCAGCGGATGCCGAGGATGAGGGCGTTCCCGTCTGGCCTCAGGTTTTCCCGGGGCTCAAGAGTTTCGCAATCTGAAGGGGAGCACTGCTGAAAGGATATCCATGCGCAAGAAAGTCACCATCGTGGGTTCGGGCAACGTAGGCGCCACTGCGGCTCACTGGATTGCTTCGAAAGAACTAGCGGACGTCGTCCTTATCGACATCATCGAGGGTGTGCCGCAAGGCAAGGGTCTCGACCTGCTCGAAGCCATGCCCATCGAAAAGCGCGACTGCCACGTCACTGGTACCAACGACTATGCCGACACCGCCCACTCCGACATTGTCGTGGTTACCGCCGGCATCCCCCGCAAACCCGGCATGAGCCGCGACGATCT
>PKYX01000255.1:0-5080 GCA_003132825.1 Acidobacteriaceae bacterium | reverse complement strand
GCGGCCACGGCGATACCATGGTTCCTCTGCCGCGTTACTCCACTGTCGCAGGCATCCCCATCACCGAACTGATGGACGCCGCGACGGTCGAACGGTTGGTGCAACGGACCCGCGACGGCGGCGCCGAAATNNCTCAAGACCGGGAGCGCTTACTACGCCCCCTCGGCCGCCGTCACCGAAATGGTCGAGGCCATCCTCAAGGACAAGAAGAAGATTCTTCCTTGCGCGGCGTATCTCGAAGGGGAATACGGAATCAAGGGCCTTTATGTGGGGGTGCCGGTAAAACTCGGCGCGAGAGGCATCGAACAGATTATCGAGATCAAGCTCACGCCCGAGGAGCAGACTGCGCTCGACAAAAGCGCCGCATCGGTCAAGGAACTGGTGGCGGTCATCGGTGTATAGCGGACCTTGGAGCCATGACTGGAATCAGTAGAATCAAAGACTTCCCAGTTTTCTTCAAAGTCTCGTGACAAAGATCGGCTCCTAGAGGCTGAATCCATTCAAGGTCGCGTATGCGAGGCCAGGGGGCTTGCCAAGGAGATGTTCTCCAGGAGTGATTTCCTGGCCTAGGAACGAACCATTGTGCCCGACGGAGGAAGCTACGGCTCAGTGGCTCGATGGCTTAGAAAGTAGTGCACGGCTGGCGTAATCACCAAAGACAGCACCATCGAAATCAAAATTCCCCCGATCACCGCGATGGCCAGCGGCTGCAGCATCTGCGATCCCGCCCCGAGCGCAAGGGCCAAGGGGAGCATTCCCGCAACCGCCGCCAGCGCCGTCATCACAATCGGACGCAACCTCCGGCTGCTGGCCTCGAGCATCGCTTGTTCGGCCGACCGTCCCAGCCCACGGAAGTTCTGATCCGCATCCAGCAGGAGGATCCCGTTCTTTGCCACAATTCCGATCACCATAATCATCCCCATGAACGACGACACATTGAAGCTCGTCCGCGTGATCAGCAACGCGATGAACACACCGGAAGTCGAGAGCAAGGCCGAAGCCAGAATCGCCACGGGCGCGGCAAACGATCCAAATTCAAAGAGCAGCACGATGAACACCAGCAGAACTGCCAGCGCCAGCACCAGCATCAGGTCATGAAAAGATTTTTGCTGTTCCTGGTAAGTTCCGCCGTATTCCACCCGAATGCTCGAAGGCAGAGGAAGGCGACCCACCGTCCTCATGACGTCCGCCATCCCGCTGCCCAGGTTCGTTCCTTCCAGGCGAGCGGTCACCGAGACATCGCGCTGCAGATTCTCGCGGAGAATTTCGGTTTGCCCGGGCAGCTCGGTGATGGTGGCAAGCGCGCCGAGCGTCGCCGTCTTTCCCACGCTGCTCGTCAGCAGCGTGTCGCGCATGGCCTCGAGTGAAGTCCGGTCAGCCGCCGGGAACCGCACCCGCAGCGTGTAAGCCCGGTCCCTCGTCACCACCGGGGCCGCTGCCGGTTCGCCCTCCAAGACTGCGGCCGCGTCGGTGGCGATCTCCTCGGGCGTAAAGCCCGCCCGCGCCGCCACACCCGGATTCACCTGAAACACCACGGCTGGTCCGCTGATCGTATTGTCGATTCCGTTCAAGATGTCGACCACGCCCGGAATTTTGTGAATCGCGTCCGCCACTTTCGGAGCCCATTCGGCCAACAAAGCCGCATCTGGCGAAAACAGCTTGATTTGGATCGGTTCCGGCACGCTGGTCAGATCTCCGATCATGTCCTGCAATACCTGCGTAAACTCAACGTCCAGTGCCGGCTCTTGTCGCTCGATCTTCTCCCGTGCCTCCGCCATCACATGGTCAATCGAACGGCGGCGCTTGCTTTTTAGCTTCACCGAAATATCCCCCGTGTTGGCCTCGGTCACGGCGGCCAGACCGAGCTGCAAACCGGTCCGCCGGGAGGTACTTTCCACTTCCGGAATGTCGCGCAGAATTTGCTCCACCTGGCCGATGACGCGATTGGTCTCCGCCAGAGAACTGCCCGCCAGCATGATGTAGTCGAGGATGAAGCCACCCTCATCCATCTCCGGCAATAGGTCGGAGCCCGAAAACCGGTAGCATAGGTACGACGCGACCACCAGGAGCAGGCTGAAAAGCACCAGCCAGCCGGGTCTTGCGAGCGCTCGCCGCAGCCAGCGCTGGTGAAAGGTCACCACGCGACCAAAGAATGGGCCGAGGCTCAGCGTCTCTACCGCGAGAAGACGCGAAACCGACTCCTCCTCCGGCGCAAGCGCTGTTTCGGCCGCCGCGTGCCTTCCGATGAGGTACTGGCTCAGACTGGGCGTCCAGGTGAGCGCCAGCCCCAGGGACGTCAGCAACGACACTGCCATGGTGACGGCTAGGGCCCGAAAAAACGTCCCGGTCACTCCGGTGATCGAAATCAGGGGTAGAAACACTACGATCGGGGTGATCGTCGACCCTACCAGCGGGATCGTGATTTCCCGCAACGCGCTATGAATCGCTTGCAGGTGTCCCTGCCCGGCATCGCGATGCAGCACGATGTTCTCGACCACCACGATAGCGTCATCAATCACCAGCCCGACCGCCGCGGCCAGCCCGCCGAGGGTCATCAGGTTAAAGCTTTGGTTGAGAAGTTTCAGCACCACGAAGGTGACCAGAATGGTGACCGGAATCACCAGCCCGGCCACGATCGACGTTCCCCAATCATGCAGGAAAACCACCAGGATGATCGAAGCCAGAATCAGCCCGATCAGAATCGCGTCCCGCACACTTTTGATGGACTCTCCCACGATGATCGACTGATCGTAGAAGGGCCGAATCTCGGTGCCCGGGAGGAGTGTCTTGCGGATCTGCTCCACTTCCGCGTGAACTCCGTCCGCGACTTCGACGGTGTTACTCTCCGGCTGACGGTTGATGTTGATGAGCACCGCATCCTGACCGTTCGCGGTGACAAGGGTGTATACCGGTTTCACTCCCCGAGTGACCGATCCGATGTCCCCGATGCGAACCGGCACTCCCGCCGGCGTCGTCTTTACCACGATGTCAGCAATCTGCTGCGGAGTTTCGACCTGCCCGCTGATCAGCCCCAGCTCCAGTTGATGATTGCGCTCCAGCAAGCCCGGTGAATCGATCAGGTTGGTATGGCCAAGCGCATCGAGAACCTCCGGAATCGTGACTCCGGTGGTCAGCAGCTTGGCGGGATCAGGAATGATATGAAACTCCGGCTGCTGGCCGCCCTGCACCACCACCGTGGAGACGCCACTGACGCGATTCAACCGCGGCTTGATTTCATAAGTCGCCATCTCCCACAACTCGGCCTGAGGAACGTTCTTCGATGTGAGGCTATATCCGATGATGGGAAAACTGGCGAAGGTCATGCGGTTCGCGACTACGGTCGCAGTCGGCGGCAGCTCGGATTGCGCCCTCGAAATCGCCGCATTCACATACTGCAGGATCTGAAACATATCGACATTCCAGTCGAAGAATAGATCGATCTCCGCCGAGCCGCGGCTGGTAATCGAGCGCACTGACTGCAGCCCCGGAACGCTATTCACGGCTTCTTCAATGGGCCGCGTGATGGTCACCATCATCTGGTCAATCGGCATCACACCGTTGTCCACAGCCACCAGCACACGCGGAAAGTTGGTTTCCGGAAAAACCGCAACGGGAATGGTGAAGGCAAGGTAGCCGCCGAGCAGGGCGACCGTCAGGATCAGAAAGATCACCGGCTTGGAGTGCCGCGCAAACCAGTAGGACCGCTCCGTCGGACTTTCCAATTCCAAACTCCTTGTGGTCGATGCCACCGCGAGAACGGAGAACGGCAAACCGGGAACTAGGAACAGGGAGCGATGATCTGCAAGCTGCGTCCGACCCGCGCCCTAGGCTCTCTGGCCGGTCGCTGCCGTCCGCTGAAAATCGCGGCGCTCTCGCTCCTCACTGCTTGTCCGGGCTCGCGGGCGCCTTCTCTGCAGTGATCTTGGTGTTGTCGGGCAGTCCGTAGGCTCCCGTCCCCACCACGCGATCGCCGACCTTGAGGCCTTCGACGATCTGCGCCTTCTCGCCCTGCCGAATTCCCACCCGCACAGTAGTCTGGTGGGCGCGACCGTCCGCGCCCGCCACCATCACTGTGGTGCTCCCATCCTGCGCGGTCAGCAGGCCAACCGCCGGGATCACCAGGGCATCCGGAACCGTCTGCGCGATCATCGAAAGCTGCCCGCTGGTTCCCGGCTTTAATTGTCCATCGGGGTTCTTGAGCTCGACCCACACTTCGACGGTGGTGCTGTTGGGATCAAGCGCCGGACTCACCAGGGTTACCTGGCCGATGATTGGCTGATCCTCGCCGGGCACCGTGAGGCTCGCCCCATCCCCGATTTTGAGCAGGGCCGCGTCGGGCTGCGGAATATGAGCGCGGGCCACCACCCGCGAAATATCCATCACGGTGACGAGGGCCGTGCCCGCCGCTGCCATTTCACCCGGGTAGAGCGGCCGATCTGTCACCACCCCGTCCATCGGACTGCGAATCTCGGAATATTCCAACTGCGCTGCCGCTCCGAGGTACTTTCCCTTCGCCGATTCCAGTTGCCCGGCTGCGGCTCGCAGTTCCTGTTGCTTCCCCCTGGCCAGCAGTGCATCCAGATGCTTCTGCGCAATCTCGTGCTGATTGCGCGCGTTGGTGAGGTCTACTCCTGCCTGACCGAGATCCTTGCGAGGCATGGCTCCCTGCTGATAAAGCTCTTGTCGGCTGTTGTAGATCTTTTGCTGCGCCTTGAAAAGCTGCTGGGCCGCCTGAGCGTCCAAAGTTGCTTTCTGGATCTCTTCCGGAAGTCCGGTCGTCGTGGTGGTTTCGTAAACTGCCTGGGCCTCGTCGTAGGAGCCTTTCGAATCCTCCTCCGCCGCCGCCAGGTCCCGATTCTCGAGCACCGCCAGCAATTCTCCGCGATGCACCGGGCTGCCGCGCTTCACGTAGAACTTCTTGACCGGCGCGCTCACTTTGGGCGTCAACCCCGCCTGCTGCAAAGGGTAGAGCACTGCCTCCGCGGTGATCAGTCGTCGAATGGAAGTCTTCTCGACGGAAACTACCTCGACGGACACGGCAGCTTCCTTTTCGCCCGACTCGCTCGAGCAACCCGCAAAC
>PKYX01000224.1 GCA_003132825.1 Acidobacteriaceae bacterium | reverse complement strand
AGCCACATCCGTCCCGAGGATGTGGAGGCGCTCGATTCGGTCGAGCACATCGCCGAATTGCAGCAGGTGGGACGAGCCGTGGCCGAGCGGGACGTCAAGGGAAGCCACTTCGAGCGCTTCTAGCTCACCCGGTCCGGAGCGCCGAGATATCCCGCTGATCAACCAGCCCCGAATTCCTGTGCTTTCGAAGACCGGACCTGAAGACCGGACCTGAAGACCGCACCCAAGACNNGACCGCACCTGAAGACCGCACCCAAGACCCAGACTGAACACCCGGGCCGAAGACCCGAACTGGAATTCGGTGGCGCGTCAGGACCCCGATTAAACCCATGGGCGCCGCGAGATCCATGGTAGATTAGGGGCGTTCGGCGACTCTCTCTGGGGGTGGCGCCGGGATGGATGGTTGCGGGCCGAAGGATCTGGATGCAGCTTTTGCTGCCCATCGGGTCCTGTGGCGAGGGGCAAGACCTTGCCCGGGTTTGCGGGCACGGGAAAGTGCTGTCGGCACCGGGAGGTGAGCTCATGTTGACCCGAATTGCTTCACTGTTGGTTCTGGGCGTATTTTTTCTGTGCCTGCCGGTTGTAGGTCAAGCGCCATCCCCGGCCGCCGAGCCCACTCCTGTGATTCACGCCACCACCCGAGAGGTGCTTCTGGACTTTGTGGCGCGCGACAAGCATCATCGCGCGATCTCCGACCTTCATCCCCAGGAAGTGGAAGTGTACGAGGACGGTGTCCTGCAGACCGTCAAGTCCTTTCGCAACATCGAGGGCGCCGAACAACTGCAGCTGGAGCGCGAAGCCGCGCAGAATCAGGCCCCCACCACGGATTCGGGCGATGTCCAAAACACCGCGAAGGGCGCGTCGCCGGCGCCTACTCTGAATACGCTGAAACAGATCAATTTCGTTTCGGTGGTATTTGCCCAGATCGCTCCCCTCGACCTTGATTTCGCCCGCCGGGCGGTACTCGAATTTCTGAAAAGCGATACCCTCCCGAACACCTTCGTGACCGTCTACACCATGAATCCGAGTTTGCAACTGGTGCAGGACTTTACCGGCGACAAGGACCTGCTGGCAAAGTCCGTGGACGCGGCCTCCAAAGGAGTCTATGGTACGGGCGGTCTCGGAATCGACGCCTCGATCGCGAGCGCCGTCAACGCGGAAGTGCATGCCGAAAACGAGAACATTGCGGCGGCGGCGATCAAGGGCATTGCGGCTGAGCAGTCGACCGATCCCAATCAGGATCCGTCGACGCGCGATACTACCGATCCTCTCTGGGCGCGCAACTCTGCTTCCTTGGATGCTTCCGTCAGCCTGGGGAATGCGCTGCAGACGCAATCGGATACGGAGAAAGGGCTGCGCTTTGCCACCAGTTTGTACCATGGCATGGACACGATGGATTCCCTGCGCGCCTTGGTGCATCACGAGGAGAAGCTCCCCGGCCGCAAGGTTGTGCTCTACTTGTCGGACGGGCTGGCGTTTCCGGTCAATCGACGGGATGTGGTGGATGGGCTGATCAGCTACGCCAACCGCTCGGGAGTCTCGTTCTACACGGTCGACACGCGGGGGCTGAGCACCGATGATCCGATGTTGCAGCCGCTGGCCGATATGAAGCGCGCGGGGGCGGAGAGTTCGGCGCAAGTGACGGACCCGCAGTCGGGGCACATGCAGGACGATGATATCCAGCTGACCGCGGTGTCGAACGACCAACAGACCATGCAGGAACTGGCCGAGGCCACGGGGGGATTTGCCGTCGCCAACACCAATCAGATTGAAGAGCCCATGCAACGCATGATGGAGGATATCCGCACGCACTATGAGCTGGCCTATACGCCCACTTCGACCAACTACGATGGGCACTTCCGCAAGATCGAGGTCAAGCTCGCTCGGCCCAAGATCATGGTGCAGACGCGCAGCGGCTATTACGCTTTGCCCGAGCTGAATGGCGAGCCTCTCCAACCCTTTGAAGTCATCGCCCTGAAAGCGATTAACGCGCGCCCGGCGCCGGTCGAGTTTCCCTATCATGTGGCGGCCATGGAATTCCGGCCGAAAGAGAACGCAGTGGACTATGAGGTGGCGTTTGAAGTTCCGACCTCGGCCCTCACCGTGGTGTCAGATCCGAAAACCGGGAAAGCTCGCATTCGGGCTTCCGTGTTCGCGGTCATCCACGACACCCATGGCGAGATCATCAGCAAAGTAGGCCGCGACCTGGTCCGCGAAGTGCAGAGCAAGGATGTCACGCAACTCGCCAATGACCGAATCCTCTATGCCGAGCCGGTGGAATTGCCCGCGGGCCATTACGTCATCGATACCGCGGTCACCGATGAGCAAGTGGGCAAAACGACGGTGAGACGTCTCTCGGTTTTCGTCGACCCCGGGAGTGGTCTGGGCTTGAGCTCGGTGCAGCTGGTGCGGGGAATCTCGCCCTTGGCCGGACCGCGTAATCCAGGGAACCCATTCGAGAGTGACGGTGGCCGGATTACTCCGACGCTTGCGGATTCGATGGCGTCCGGCAAGCCGGTGGATCTCTATTTCATCGTGTATCCCGCGAAGCAGGCGCCCGCGGACCAACCGAAAGTGACCTTGCAACTCTATCGGGATGGCAAGGAAGTGGCACGCAAACCTCTGGCCTTAGCCAAGCCACAGGCGGACGGCTCAATCCCCATGATGGTACAACTTTCTCCCGATACCGGGCAGTTCGATATTCGTATCACCGCGCAGCAGGGCACCCTAGTCGCCGAATCCACCCGTTCCTTGAAGATCGAGTGAGCCTTGCGCCGGGCTTCGGGCCCCGCCAAGGCTCGGCTCGCGCCCCCTAGTTTTCCCAAACGATGGTGGATTTCTTGGCCGCGGCGTGCTCTTTCCTCACGGCGCGAGCGATGTCGCCTAGCGGAATGGTTCGCGCCGCGGGCTGCACTTCCCAGAGCGGCCTCTGGCCCTGACCGTGAAACGAGGAAGATTGTTCCATCACGTTTTGCGATTGCGCCATTCCCTGTTGCGAGGCGTGCTCCACATGACTGGGAAATTCAGTCGGGTGGGATTCGCCGTTCAGATAACCTTGTCCAAACGCCGCGGTGGCGCAAAGGAAGCAAAGGGCAAAGATCGTAGTCTTCATCGAGTTATCTCCCTGCTGCATAGGAACCGAAACATCTCGGAACACGCACCTTCGAGGGTTTGTTCATTTCCCCGGAATGCGCGCTCCGGTCGGTGAAGAACGGAGAACTGCTGGCTTCTCTCCGCTCCCCATCGCTCCCTAGGAGATAAGCAAGGCCGGTGCCAATCCGCGCCTGTTGAAACAGCAGCTTCTGAGTTCGGTGGGTTGGATGCGGCGCAACTGTTTGCACAATTGTGCCAAACCAGGCCTAGCAAGGTGCTCACCCCTTTGCGCAGCTGGTTGAGGGGAGGGTCGGCCGCTGAGCCCAGGCCCATCACTGGGACGGGGGCGGGTTCCTGGGCAGGGCGAACGCCACGTAGACGCCACCCGATGGCAGATTCAAAGCCTTGCCCCCGCCGGCGGCGATCACGACGTATTGGCGTCCGCCGATCTCGTAGGTGGCCGGCGTGGCATTTCCCGCGAACGGGAGATCGGCTTCCCAGAGCAATTTTCCGCTGTCCTTGTCGAAAGCGCGCAACTTCTTGTCGAAATTGGTGGCGGCGATGAAAACCAATCCGCCGGCCGTCACAATGGGTCCGCCGTAGTTTTCGCTTCCCGTGTCTTTCATACCCGTCGCCGCAAGTTCGGGATACTCGCCGAGCGGAATCCTCCACTGATATTCGCCCGTGTTCAGATTGATCGCATTCAACGTTCCCCAGGGCGGGGCGACGGCGGGATAGCCGTCGGGATCGAGAAATTTGTTATAGCCAGTGAAACGGTACTTGGCTTCCTCAGCTGCGGCTTCTCGAGGTGAGCCCTTCTGCGAGGTCGAAGGCGAGCCGGGAGAATTCTGCTGTCCGGGGTTCGACAAGTACGCGATGACGGCCTGGATCTGGTCGTTCGAAAAAGCTGCAAAGGAGGGCATTCTACCCTTACCGTTGCGGATGACCGAGGCGATTTCCTCCGGGCTGCGGCGCGCGGCCAGTCCTAGGAGCGAGGGGAATTGCGGCGGCGAACCGGCCCGGTTGTCGCGGTGGCAGACGGCGCACTGATTTAGATAGAGCGAGCGCCCGCTCGACCGCTGGCCGGCGTTTTCCGCCAGGGCCCCGGTCCAGGCCACGTCGTTGGCGTTGACGTAAAGGACTGCGGTTTTCGGGTCCACGGCGGCACCGCCCCATTCCGCGCCGCCGTCAAAGCCGGGAAATATCACGGTTGGCTGTCCCACGCTCAAAGGAACGAATTGCCCTGCACTGCGGAACTTCGCGAACTGTTCGACCGCCCATTGATGGGCCTGGGGAGTGCGGTTGGTCAGCATGTCTGCCGAGAGATGCTGGCGCGCGAACGGCGCGGGCTTGGTGGGAAGCGGCTGGGTGGCTGCGGTTTTCTCCCCCGGCACCGCGCTCGTTGGGTAGCTGCGGTAGTCGATGGGGAAAAGCGGCCGGCCATCCCTGCGGTCGAACAGGTAGACAAATCCCGACTTGGTGGTTTGTGCGACGGCGTCGATCGGGTGTCCGTCGCGGGTGATGGTGACCAGACTGGGAGGCGAGGGAAAATCGCGGTCCCACACATCGTGCTTCACCGACTGAAAATGCCAGATGCGGCGGCCGGTTCGGGCATTCAACGCGATCAGGGAATTGGCAAACAGGTTGTCGCCCACCCGGTCGGCGCCATAGAAATCCGCCGCCGCCGACCCGGTCGGCACGTAGACGATCCCACGGTTCTCATCGAGCGCCATGCCGGCCCAATTGTTGGCCGCGCCGCTGTGCGTCCAGGCGCTTTTCGGCCAGGTTTGATAACCGAACTCTCCTGGATGAGGAATCGTGTGGAAGGACCAGCGGAGCTTTCCGGTCTTGGCGTCGTAGGCGCGAACATCGCCCGGCGGGGCCGGCAGAGCCTCCGGCTCGCGTGCGCCGAATATCACCAGATCTTGGTAAACCACGCCGGGGCTGGTGGAGACGATGGACTGGGTCTTGAAATCGCGTCCCAGATCCTTGCGGAGGTCGATGCGTCCGTCCTCGCCAAATTCGCCAATGGGTTTTCCGCTGCGGGCGTCGAGAGCATAGACGAAATTTGTGATGCCGGCAAAAATGCGCCGGTCATCGCCACTTGACCAATAGGTCAAGCCGCGGTTCGGTTGTCCGCCAGCAATTCCGGAACCGAACTTCCACAGTTGCTTTCCAGTGGCGGCGTCGAGCGCGAAAATTTCCTGGGAGGGAGTAATTCCGTAGAGCGCCCCGTCGATGACAATCGGACTGGTCTCAAGGCCGCCTTTTTCCCCCGTGTCATAGGTCCATGCCACTTCGAGGTTCTGTACATTCTCGCGGTTAATCTGATCGAGAGGCGAGTAGCGCGTGTCCGCGGGGCCGCCGCCGTAGGCAGGCCAATCAAGCTGTCCCGCGGCCGGGGCCGCTTGCGGGCTGGAATCAGCCGGGTGCAGGACCAGCAACCATACCGCTGCAAGCAGCGCGAAGTATTTCATTCTTCTCCCGAACTGGGTGGCCGGCTCTGGCGGAAGCGGACTATTCGCTCGCAGGGTAGCACAAGGGGGCTGTTTGCCTACGCTTTTCGGGGAATGGTGGATGGGTGATCCTGGGGTCAGAGGCGGGACGCCCGGTAGAGGGTGCGCTCAGTTCGGGAGTTTCGTGATTAGAGGCGACCGGGCTGCGATCGGCATTGCGAACCCGAAGCACACGAACGCTCGGCTGCCGCCTACGACCTTCTCTTGCTGTTCCTCTCGTCGCGCTCGATCACGCCATCCTTGATGTAGATGACGCGGTGGGCGTACTCGGCGATGTCCTTTTCATGGGTGACCAGGACGATGGTGTTGCCCTGGGATTGCAGGCGGTCGAGCAGCGCCATGATGTCGGTGCCGGTCTGCGAGTCCAGGTTCCCGGTGGGCTCGTCCGCCAGAATGATGGCGGGACGATTCACCAGAGCGCGGGCGATGGCGACTCTTTGCCGCTGGCCGCCGGAGAGTTCATTGGGTTTGTGCATCATGCGGGTTTCCATGCCCACCGAGGCCAAAGCATCCTTAGCCCGCTGAATGCGCTCTACCGCTGGCACGCCGGCGTAAATCAGAGGTAGCTCCACGTTGTGCAGCGCGGTGGCGCGGGCCAGCAGATTGAAGGTCTGGAAGACGAATCCAATTTCCTTGTTGCGGATGCGCGCCAGTTCGTCGTCATCGAGGTCGCTAACCAATTGGCCGTTCAGCCAGTACTGGCCTTTGCTCGGCGAATCAAGGCAGCCAATTAGGTTCATGAGCGTGGACTTTCCCGAGCCGGAAGGACCCATAATCGCGACGTACTCATTGCGCTCGATGCGCAGATTCACCCCCCGCAGGGCGTGCACCTGCTGTTCCGAGCCCATGTCGTAGGTCTTCCATAGGTCGTGGGTGGCGATCATGCAAGAATCAGGAGGCGCGGACACCACGGGCTGCGAAAACTCAATCACTTCTGCGCTGGCCATTTTTTTCTCCGAGTCCTCTGGGGACACTCAGACGCTCCAGTCTTGCTGGTTCCATATTGGACGTAACATCCCGATGGAGGTCACCGCCTTCGTCGCCGGCGGTTCACCCGATCGCGGCCGCCCGGGTTCGGCCCTGGTTTTTCAGACCCCGGACGACCCACCACGGGCTCACGAGCTGTCGCCTTCGTTTTTCGGCGCCGAGTTATCAATTTTGACGCGCACACCGGGGCGAAGCGTCCGCAGCACTTTATAGCTGCCGGTTATGATCTCATCGCCCTCCTTCAATCCCTTGAGCACTTCAATGTCGGTGGTGCCCGCGATTCCGGTGTCCACAGGCACGAATTCGGCCTTCTGATCGCGAACCACAAAAACGCCCTGAATCTCGTCCTTATCGGAGCCACTCCCACCGTTCGATGCTTCGCTTTGCGGCGCCGCCGCCTGCACCGCTCCTTTTTCGCCCGCCTCCGGCTTCAGGTCGGCTGGCTTGCGGACCGTGAGTGCCTGGATCGGAATCGACAAGGTGTGGCTGCGCGAAGCCGTGGTGATCTTGGCCGTCGCGGAGAGTCCCGGGCGGATCTCGGGCGGCGGATTCAGCAAAGTGACGACGACCTTGAAATCTTTGGCTTCCTGACTGGCGGTGGTCTGTTGCGATGTCGAAACCCCGGTGGAGCGGACAATGGCGTTGTCGCCGATTTCACTGACCACGGCTCGGAAAGTGTCCTTGGGCATGGCGTCGACCGTGACCTCGGCCGGCTGGCCGGTCTGCACGTTCACGATGTCGGTTTCGTCCACCTCGACCTCAGCCGTGATGACCGACATATCGGCAATCGTCATCAGGGTGCTGCCGGGAGAATTCTGAATGCCAATCACCACCGTTTCGCCCTCGCGCACCGGCAAATTGGTGATGATGCCGTCAAAGGGAGCTTGGTAGGTGGTCTTCCCGAGGACGTCGGCAGCGTGCCGCAAGTTGGCTTGGTTCTGCGTGATGTGACGGTCGGCAGAGTCATTCTGCGCTTTCGCCTGCGCGACCTTGGCTTGGGCTTGCGCCACACCGGAGTCGGCCGCCTGCCAGGCCGCTCTTTGGGCATCGTAGTCCGATTTGGCGATCAGGGCGGCCTTGTACAAGCCCTGGGTACGGGTCCAATCGAGCTGCGCTTTTTCCGCGTCCGACTTGGCCCGGTTCAGGTCGGCCAATGCGGTATTCAAGCCGGCCTCGGCCGCTACCGCGTCGGTCTGCGCGGCGCCGAGCGAAGCCTGGGTCGCATTCAGATCCTCCGCGGGCTGCACGTTTTCGAGCTGCGCCAACAGCTGCCCCTTCTTTACCCGATCGCCTTCCTTGACATAGAGCTTGGTAATCTTGCCGAAGGCATTGGCGCCGACGTTCACGTAGACTTTCGGCTTGATTTCACCCGAAGCGCTGACAATCGAGGCCAAATCCAGCCGTTGTGCCTTGCCCGTCTGAACTGTGACCACATTCTTGTGGCTCTGGTGCACCGTGAAGCCGACGATCGCCGCCAGCAAGACGGCCACGCCGACGCCGATCCCAATTTTCTTTCCAGTGCTCATGGTTCCCCTGAAGGCGAGAGGTCTGGTCCGGCCCGGTTGGCTGCCCCTGTCTCCTCGAGCGCATTGCTGCCCGCAACCGGTACTATCACGCCGGGTTTCGTTGAGTAACTGAGCTGCACTCCACCAGATACGGGGCACGCGACAAAAAAGTTCCCGGGGCCACAGGGCGATGCTGGATTCCGCGAAAGCGGCAGACACCCACGCAATTTGAATTATAACGTGCCCGGGAGCCGGGGAAGAATAACCTGCGAACAGCGGGCAAGAAGGGGTCTCGCCCCCCCCTTTCGATCGGAATGATCCAGGCTCCAGGCAACCCCGC